>JACKEJ010000008.1:600000-783211 GCA_020633055.1 Sandaracinaceae bacterium
GCGCTCGTTGAGCACGCTCAAGAGCGAGTTGAGGATGGCGCTGTTGGCCTTGAAGACCTCGTCCAGGAACACGATCTCGGCCTCGGGCATCATCCCGGACGTGCGGCGCTTGTACGACCCGTCGCGGAAGGCCTGGATGTCGATGGGCCCGAAGATCTCGTTCGGCTCGGTGAAGCGCGTCAGCAGGTACTCGAAGTAGCGGGCCTGCACCAGCTTGGCGAACAGGCGGATGAGCGCGCTCTTGGCGGTGCCGGGCGGGCCCACCATGACCATGTGCTCGCCAGCCACGATGGCGATGAGCATCAAGCGGATGGTCTCGCTCTTGCCGAGGAAGGTCGCCTCGAGGCGCTGGGCGACTTGAGCGAGGCGACGGATGGTCTGGGCGTCTTGCGTCACGAGGGGCTCCGTACAGAAGGAAAGGCCACGCGGCGGAAGAGCGTGGCCGCCAGATGGCGGGTGTCGTCGTCGAGCTGAGCGGAGATGGCCACGGCCCACTCGCCGAGGCGCCGGCGGTCGCTGGGGGGCACGACCTCGAGCGGGTCGAGCGCGTCTTCGCCGCCCAGGGCCTCGGGCAGCACCGCCCAGAACAGGCGCGCGTCCACGTCGGCGCAGGGCGGCGCGGCCTCGCCCGTCTGCCGGTCGAGGGCGGCCATCATGGCGGTCTCCATCACGAACGCAGTGGCCGCGCCCAGCGCCTCGGGCGGCGCCCCGAGCGCCACTAGCTCGCGCAGCGCGGCGCCGATGCGCGCGGCCGCCGTGCCGAGACCACGCTGCACGAGATGATGCGCGACGCCGTGGCGCAGGACCGGGTCGGCGAGCACCGCGAGGGTCGCTGGCGTGAACACGAAGCCGGGCGTGTCGGCCAGCTGCACCAGGCACGTCAGCGGCGAGCGCGCGCGCAGCGCCTCCATGCTGTCGTGGAGCGGGAAGCGCGCGTCGTCGTCCTCGCCGATCTCGGGCTCCTCGAAGAACCCGGCGAGGGACGTCTGGGTCACGGCCTCGCGCACGAAGCGCAGCTTGGGGAGCGCCACCACGTTGGCGGGCGCTGGCCTGCCCCAGAAGCGGTAGGTGTACGCCCAGTTCTTGATGACGCGATCCTCCCGGTGCAGCGCGTGTATGCGCTCCACCAACGCGAAGCGCATCAGCGCCTGCCCGCGCGTCTCGGGGTCGCCCGCGGCGTGGATGAGCGCGTCGGCCCACGCGCGCACGGTCACGCGCGACCCGCGCCGGAAGACCGCGTCCAGCAGCGGGTCGGTCAGCGTGGCGAGGTTGTGGGCGGCCATGGCGAGCGCCCACGTGCCGCGGTCCGGGTAGGGCAGCGTGCCCACCGGCGCGAGCTGGGCCGCGTGCCGGTGGAACGCCTCGTAGAGCGCGCGGTCGGCCTCCGCGTCGGTGGGGCGGCTCTGCGCGAACGTGTCGAGGGCGTGCGGCGGCAGGGCGCGCGTGGCCTTGGCCGGCCCGCCGCTCATCACCGGCGAGAACCAGCCCACGGAGAAGTCGTGGAACAGCTCGCCGAAGGTGCGCAGCGTCTTGTCGTCGAGGGCGGAGCTCACGTCAGCCTGCTCCGTCTGCCCCTTCGGGCGGCTGCGGCACGCCGCGCAGCGGGAAGCGGCGCAGCTCGTCGTAGGCCATCACGGGCAGCGGCGGGTCGAAGCGCTCGGGGGCGTCGGCGTGGACGGCGCGCGCGGCCACGTCGTCGATCATGGAGCGCGTCACCAGGCCAAAGGCGGCGTTGCGCACGCGCCGGGGTGTGGCGTCCTCGGGGTGGAAGAAGACGTGGTCCTCCCCCTGCCCCTGGACCAGGTCCTTCAGCACCTGCGGGGACACGGCGGGCACCAGCGTCAGGCCCGCCGGCACGTAGATGCGTTCGGCCACCTCGCTGTAGAAGCGCCCCAGCGGCAGGCCCTCGATGCCCGTCGGGTCCAGCACGTAGATGTGCGTCTGTCCGATGGCCACGCGCAGCGCCGAGAGGGTCTTGGGGGGCAGCACGTAGAGCATGCGCGCCAGGTACTCGCGCTCCTCGATGGGAACCGCCGTGGCGTGCACGTTGCGGAAGGGCTCACTGGTCTGCGCGAGGCGCAGCGTGAGCGGCCGCGAGCCGGCGTTGCCCACCGGGATGGGCGGGCGCTCGCCGCGGGCCTCGACGTTGGGCTCGAGGGACGCGCGCACGAGCGAGCGCACCGGAGCGAACGCCGGGAGCGGGTCGAAGTGCAGCACCTCGTGGGCCGAGCCGAGCCCTGCGCTGGCCTTGCCGTCGGCCTGCTTGGCGTGGTGCGCGCCCGAGAGCAGGGTGAGGCCCGACTGGAACAGAGACGCGCACGAGTCGAGCGCGACGGGGTGGCGGAAGCCCACCTGCACGGCGACGCCGTTGGTGCTGGGCTCGTAGACGCGCACACCCGGCAGATCGCGCAGCAGGTGCAGGATGCGCTCGGGGGCCTCGACCAGGTCGAACAGGAACAGCCGCCGGGGCGCGTCGTCGAAGGCCGACTCGCTGGGCCACTCGGCGAAGCCCGCGCGAGCGTCCACCTGCCAGCGAAAGAGGTAGCCGATGAGCGCGTGGCCGATGCCCACCTCGGCGGTCACCCAGGCGCGCTCCACGGCCCGGCCGAGGCCCAGCGAGGCCACGCGGAAGGGCGCGAGGGTCAGCAGCAGGTCGCGGAACGGCAGCTCGCGCTCGATGGTGTAGGCCTGCTCGAAGGTGTCGTGGTAGAGCACCGCGTCTCCCTGCCGGTCCTGCAGGTCGAGCACGTCGTAGCCAAGGGGCGAGGCCGCGTCGCGGTACTGCACGAAGTGCCGCTGCGTGCCGGTGAAGAGCATGCCCCCCGCGAGCTTGGCCACGCTGGCCACGCGGTCCATGCGGTAGGACGACTCGGCGTCCAGGTAGAGCAGCAGCTCGCGCGTGCGGAGCGCCGTGGTCACCCGCCGGATGGCGAGCCCGCCCAGCAGCTCGTCGAGCGAGCCCTCGTCCGAGTAGGCCCGAAAGAAGGCCACCAGGCGGTCGAGGGAAGAGAACAGCACCACCCCCTTCTGCCCGAGCAAGACGCCGCGCGCGTCGGGCCCGACCCCCGGGGTGCGAAAGCGGTTCTGATGGAGCGCGACCTTTTCCAGCACAGCGCGGGAGGCTACCAGGGCGCGCCGGGGAATGCATCGCCGACCGCGGTCGCGAGGGCTACGGCTTCGCCGAGGCACCACGGAGGGGAAGCGGTCGACCCTGCGCACGGCAGGTCCGGTGTGACCGAGGGTCGCTCGACGCACGCACCGCTCCAACGCTTCGGTGGCGGCATCGACTACGCCTCGACAGCGGTACGATGGCGCATGTGCGGTACGCTCGCGCCATGCGTCGTGTCGCGCCCCTCGCCCTGTGCGTCTCCCTTCTGGCTTGCGGTCCCAAAGCGGAGGAGCCCTCCCAGAGACCCGTGACCGAGACCACGACGGGCGAGACGGCGGCCGCGAGCGAGAACGAAGCCAGCGCGCCGGAGGGCTCGGCCGCGGCTGAAGCGCCGGACGAGCCCGCGCTCACCCGCGAGGAGGCCGCGGAGAGGGTCCAGCGCTTCCGCGCGGCTTCGGACGCGGCGGCTGCGGCCGGCGCCCACGCGACGGACGCGGAGGCGCGCATCGGCATCGCGTCGACCTACGTGCGCTACGCGTCCGCTCATCCGAGCCAGAACGAATGCCTCCCGGACGAGCCGGAGGAGGCGCCGGCGCCCGGACAGGCGCGTCGCGTGCGGACCTTCCACGACGTTCGTCGGTCCGCGCGAGACGAAGCGCACACGGAGCTCGACTGCGCTGCGCAGCGCGGCGGCGACCCAGACGTCATCGCCGCACTCCGAGCGCGCCTCGACGCGCTGCGTGACGCCGCCGCGGCCTCCTGTCGCGAGCGCGGGCTTCTTCCGATGGAGGGGCACACCGCGCCGCTGATGGGCGTCCTCGGGGCCCCCCCGGACCCGTGTCAGCGCAATCTCGGGGCCGCGCTCGGCGGGGCGTCGTCGATGGAGCGTGTGCTCGGCATCGCGTCCACGGGCGACAGCGGCTTCGGGAGCGCGCTCGGCGGGCTCGGGACGACCGACCCGCACCCGTGAGCGGGCGGTGTGCGGGTCGGACGAGGGGTCTTCGAGCGCAACGCGCTGCGCCCCTGCTACGCCCTCGTGGCGGAGTTCATTCGCAGGAGAGGATGCGCAGGTAGAGGTCCGCCGAGGTCGCTCGGTAGTCGCTGAAGACGACGGCCGCGGATTGGTCTCCGACCGCGATGGTGGGGGTCACCGCCGCGCTCGTACCATCGGTGAGCTGCACGGACGACGCGGGCACCGAGTCATCGGCGGCGACGCGCTGGAAGCGCACCGAGTAGGCTTCCCCGGCCGCAGCCTGCTGCCATGTCGCGAAGGCGGTCGTGGCGCGCATGTCGAGCTGCGCGTTGCCTGCAGCTCCCCACGCGTCGGTGATGCGCACCGGGGTGGTCGACGTCGCGCCCGCGTCCACACGCGTGATGTAGATCTGCGTCGTCACGTCCAGCGGGTCGCGGTGCGTGTAGCCCAGGAAGAACCCCGTCGCGCCATCGTTCGTGACCGCCGGCGACCAGTTCCCGTCGTCGCGGGCCTGGACCAGCTGCGCGGTGGCCGGCACCCCCATGTCGTCGACGGGGGTGGCATAGAGACCTGGGGTGACGGGCACGCTCGCGGTGCGGTCCACGTTGTAGACGCCGAGCCCGCTCGTGCCATCGAGCAACACAGCGACCGCGTTGTGCTGCGAGTTGTTGTTCGCAGGCGACATGGCGGTGCCCATCCCGGTGAACGTGGCGGACGCGCTGAGCTGCGTCACGAACTTCTCGGTGCCGGAGAAGTACGACATCAGGGTCGTTCCGTTGTTGGAGTCGACGTTGATCCGCCGCACGGTGCGCGGCCCGGACATGGTCGCCGGCTGGGCCGTGGCCGTGCCGGCCGCCACCGTGACGTCCACCGTGTAGGTGTCCCAGAAGGTCATGTAGCCGGACTTGGTGAACGCGGAGAACACGACGTAGTAGCCGTCTGGCTTGTTGACGATGCGTGGCTCGATAGCGTTCCCGTGCCGCACCTGGTCGTCGTACAGCAGGTGCGCGCTGAGCAGCGTGCCCGTCGTGTCATAGCGCGCCAACCTCACCTGGCTGAAGTCGCTCATCGACGAGATGGACTCCGACTGGCGGTGATACCAGACGACCGCGTACTCCCCGAGGGTCGGGTTCCACGTGACCCTCGGATACAGCGCGCTCTCGCTGGACATGGCGACGTCGGTCACCTGGATCTCGCTGCCGATCAGCAGACTGCAGCAGTCGAGCTCCCCCGAGGCGCAGGACCCGTCCACCGCAAGGTCCGCTGGGTCCGCCGGGGTGAACATCGCCGTGGTGGTGTCCCAAGCGCTCGCGTCCCCGCACGTCACGGCCGGCGTCACCACGCGCGCCTCGACGCCACCCGTCGAGACGTACAGGGCGAGCAAGGCGTCGCCGTTGCCCGTCACGGTGAGGCCACGGGTCAGCACACCCACCCCGCTCGTCAGGAAGCGGGGCGCAGCCGTGGCCGGGTCGACGACCGCGAACTGCAGCGCTCCAGCGCCATCGTCGAAGCCTGCGACCGTCGTGCCGTCAGCGTAGCCAACGGATGGGACTTGCCCCGCCCCGTAGCTGACGGCCGCCGTGGTGGAGCCGTTCGCGGCGAAGCGGAGCACTTGCCCATCGCTGGTCCCGGCGGACGCGGCCAACGTGTATCCCGTCGCGGTCTCTACCAGCCCCGTCCCAACCGTCCTCCCGTCGAAGCGCGTCGGGAACGTGGTCGCGGCGCCGGTCGCGTCCAGCTTCAGGAAGCGCACCCCATCGCGCGTCTCCTCGTCGTCGTTGGTGGCGGTGTAGGCCAAGCTCAGCCCGCGCTGACCGGACTCCAGACGTACCCGCTGGACGAAGTCCTGTGGGTCGAAGCTGACGGTCTCCTCGCTCACGACCGCGCCGGCGCCGTCCAGGATGGCGACGACCGCCCTCGAGGTCTGCAGCGTCTCGTCACGAGCCGCGACCACGAGCGCATAGCCGGTCCCGAAGGGTGCGACGTCCAGCATCTCGTCGGTGATGGTCGACGCGATCGCCGCGCCGCCATCGTCGATGCCGCCGCTCGCGAGCGCCAACGGGGCCTCTGCCGCAAGCGCCGCGCCCGACGCGTCGACGCGTCGCATCATGATGCTCCCGATGCGAAGACTCCCCGCGCCGGGCACGCTCCACACCACCAGGCCCTCGTCGAGCGTCGCGTTGAACGCGATGTTGGGGCTCTGGCTCTTGTTGTTGAGGGCGACCCCACTCAGCACGGTCGATGCGCCGCTGAGCCCGCCCGTGAGGTCGAGCTTCTGGAGCGTGACGCCGGCGGTCGCCCCAGTGCGGTACACCACCAGCCAGCCATCTCCCACAGGGGCCGCTTCCATGCGGCCGAAGGGCGCCGCGGCGAGCACGCTGGTCGGTTCGCCGACGCTGAGGGAACAACAGGCCGCGCAGGTCGTGCCACCGCAGTCCACATCGGTCTCGTCGCCGTTCTGCATCCTGTCCGAGCACGTCGGACACGCGCTGCACATGGTCCCGCCGCAGTCCACGCCGTCCTCGTCCCCGTTCTGCGTCCCGTCCGTGCACGTCGGGCACACGCCACACACGGTGCCGCCGCAGTCGACCCCTGTCTCGTCCCCGTTCTGTGTCCCGTCCGTGCACGTCGGGCACGCGCCGCACACCGTCCCGCCGCAGTCCACCCCCGTCTCGTCCCCGTTCTGCGTCCCGTCCATGCACGTCGAGCACGCGCCGCAGACCGCGCCTCCGCAGTCCACCCCCGTCTCGTCCCCGTTCTGCATCCCGTCCGTGCAGGTCGGGCACGCGCCGCAGACCGCGCCTCCGCAGTCCACCCCCGTCTCGTCCCCGTTCTGCGTCCCGTCCGTGCACGTCGGGTCATCACCTGAGCCGCCACACGCTGGGATGAAGGTGGTGAAGAACGCGAGGAAGACGAGGAAGGCGAGGTTCCGGTGCATGCAACCTGACTACGCCCTTGTGCGGAAAGATACAACACCAGCAGCAGGTGGCTGTCGGCTCGTGTTGCTTCCCGACTCCCGCTGAGCGTCCATCGCGGCCGACCCCGACGCGCACTGGTTGCACCAGTGCGCCCTATCGGACAGCCTCGGGGCGCACATGGAGGTAGGACATGGACATCGCTGAACCAGACGCCCACGGCACACGCCGGCCCGGCAAGCCGCTTCAGCTGCGGGCCAGGCTCGCGAGCATCGGCATCCTCGCCCTCGGTGGCCTCCAGGTGCTCTTCGGCATGTTCTTGGCCAGCATACCGACGCAGGACGAGGTCGCCGAGATGTCGGACAGCGAGTACGACGCCCTGCAAGCGCGGATGGAGTGGCTCGGCAACGAGGCGCTGCTGACGCTCGTCGAGCTCGGGCTGAAGATGACCGCGGGCGTGCTGTTCTGGATGTGGATGTACCGCGCATACCAGAACCTGACGGCCCTCGAGCGCGCGCCCGAGCACGACGCGGCGCGCGCGGTGTGGTGCTGGTTCGTCCCCCTCGCGAACCTGGTGCTGCCCTATCAGATGATGGCCGAGATCTGGCGCAAGTCCGGCGCGCACATCGACGACCTCGAGGCCGACAGCACCGAGTGGAACAGCGGCCCGCCGACGCTCGTCGCGCTCTGGTGGGGCACGTGGTTGCTGGAGCGGGTGACGGGGACCATCGCCGGGCGCTCCGAATCGACGCTCACGTTCTACGCGATCGACGTCATGTTGGTCTGTGTGTCCGGCGCGCTCGCCATCGCGATGGTCCACGAGGTCACCCGACGCCAGGAGGCCGCCTTGCAGCGAGGACGGGTCGGCGCGCCGATGACGTTCTGATCCATCTGGGACGAACGCACGGTGTGACGTGTTGGCGGCGTTCGGCCGTGCGAGCGGGTTGCGCGCCTGCCTGGCATCGGCCAGCGTCGAAGATGGGACGACGAGAGCTACTGGAGGTGTTGGCGGCCGCAGTCGACGGGGGCGACTTGAACGCAGGCCTGCGGCTGGTCCGGCAGGTGGACCCGCTGACGCGCTTCGGCGTCGGCCGGCGGCTTGCGCACGCGTACGGCGCGGCCTCCGCGCGCACGACCTCCAACGACGAACGGCACGTGCTGCGCCTGGCTTACCTCGACACGGTAGGCGACGCCCCCGACGATCCCGACGACCTGGCGGCCGTTGCGGAGCGGTACCACACGCGGCGCGGCGCGGTGCCGGTGCGCGTGCCCCCGTGGCGCACCACGCAGCTGGCTGCGGCGCTGACCACTCTGCTGGCGGGCGGCGTAGTGGCGGCTTGGTTCCTGGTGCCACGCGCCTACGACGACCTGAGCCTGCTCGGGCCCGTGGTGGCGGACGCCTACGTGTCCGGTGGTCGTCCGGGCGAAGGGAGCGACGCGCAGCGGGAGGTGTTCGAACGGGCACTGCCAGAGCTGATGATCGCGCTCGACCGCGACCCCAACGGCGCGCGCCAGACCCTCGCAACACTGGTGGACGAGGCACAGGCGGCCGAGCTGCCCGACGCCGTGCTGAGCGCACTCGAAGCGTATGGTGCGGCCTGTGTGCGTGCACGCGCCCAGGGTGGAGAGGAGGCGGGCATGGCCCTGCTCGAGGCCGGCGCGGCCCTCAACGCCGTGCTCGCCACAGCGGAGCTCGGCTACTACGTGGACACCCAGGTGCGCATGGACCGCAGCGGGAACGTGCGCGTGTTCTTCGAGACGTTCGTGGTGCTCCACGTGGCGCCGTACCAGCTGGACGAGCACGCGGAGCGCGCGCTGCACATCCGGCGCCTCGACCACACCAACATCGCGCTGCTGACGCTCGGCTTCACCCGCGCCGAGGCCAACGAGGCGCTGGTGCAGGTGGACACCATCGAGGAGCACCTGGTGGCGCACGTGCTGCCCGCGCTCGCGCCCGACTCCCCCTTCCGCCTAGCGGAGCCACAGGTGCAGCGCAGCGCGGCGCTCACGCGCCTGGAGGCCACGGCCGGGGAGGCCGTGCGCGCCGAGCTGATGGCCGTGCTGGAGCCCGAGCCCGCCGTCACGCTTGGAAGCACGCTCGCCGCACGGCGCGCGCTGTTCGAGCGTTGGGAAGCGCTGGCGGCCAGCCGTGACGCGATCTTCCGCGCACCCACGACCTACCGGGTGGCCATGGAGACGCTCGAGCCACACCGCCTGTACCTCGACGGCTTCGGGGAGCTGCGCGAGCACGACGCTACATTGGGCGATCGTGCGGTCGTGCGTGCCTACCTCGCGGCGCGCGACGCGTTGGCCGGCGTGGTCGAGCGGCACGAGCTGCAGCACCGCTACGACTATCGCGCGGGCCTGCTGGACACGGTGCCTGCAGGGCTGACGGGGACGCTGCTGCGCATGGAGGCCGGCGCACCGCTGGAGGAGCGCGCCCGGGCGGTGGTGGCCGAGCTCTCGGCGTACACGGCGTCCATCGCGGAGAGCGAGACGCTGGCGCACACCGAGCTGCTGCTCTTGGGGCGGCACGTGCTCGGGCTGGGGGGCGCGCGACGCAACGAAGCCGACGCGGCCGGTTTCATGCTCGACGAGCTGTACGCCGCGCTGTTCCCCGGCGAGCCCGTCTCCGGGCGCACGCCCCTGCACCACGCGACCCGGCTCGAACGCCTGCTGCGCACCCCGTCCGACCAACTGCGAGCCACGCTGCGCGGGCTGTGGGAGCGCTGGTTCGGCCGGGCGTTGCCCAGCGCGCGACCCGTCGCGCGCCGCACCTCGGTCGAGTAGCGGCGCGACGAGCGTCACTGTTGGAGGCAGATGATCGCGAGCGGCGAGTCGCAGGTCGTACCGAAGGGTGAGGAGAAGAGGTTGCGTGAGGAGCGCCACGACCACCCACGGGCGATGGACACGCCGCTGTCGAAGTCGAACCCGCAGTCCTCGCCCGGGGCGCTGGTGGCGGTCCAGTCGACGGCTCCACCGAAGATGGCGCGCGTCGTGTACGTGGGGTCCATGACGGACTGCCCCAGGGGGGCATCTGGCAGGCCCCCGGCGAGGAACGCGGCGGGGTCGGAGATCGCCCGGACGCCGTCGCTTCTGAACCAAGGGCCGCCATCACTCACGAAGAAGTCGGCCGCGGCCCCCGACGTGCTGGAGACGAGCGCCAAGAACGTACCGCTGAGGCCGGCCCCGTCCGCTGCAGTCTGGCAAGCGGCGTCGAGGTGACCACGGCTCGTCGCGGTCGCGGCGACCGCGGTCGAGAACACGCGGCGCGCGGTGCTGGGTGGCTCAGGGAGCGCAGTGAGAGCTTCGTCGTAGTCGACCCCGAGGCACACGAGGCGCCCGCGTCTGCTGCAGAACGTTCCGAACCCAGACCCCCATTGTCGATCGGTAGCGTCGGCGAAGCCTCCCATCACCTGCCCCGTCGTCCCCGACCAGTCCGCACAGCTGTTGCCAGCCGAGTGGAAGCCGGTCGAGCCGGTGCCTGAGAACACGAGCAGATCGACATCGGTCGATGCTGTCGTCGCGACGTCGTCGCCATGCTCGTCGAGACGCGGAGGATAGAGCACCCTCCCCGCCACGAGCGCCGGACGGTCCACGGCGAAGGGCTCGCCATCGAGGCGCACCCAGCCGCTCGCTGCCGCGACCCGACCGAGCGCGTGGGAGGTGGAGTCGGAGACCCACGCCACATACGTCCTGCCTGCCAGCCGCGGGTCGCCCGCCTCCGCAGCCGCCTGACACAGCGCGTCCGCTCCGAGGGCGCTGCCGAGGTCGGACGCTGCGAAGTCGGCTGACGTCACGAACACGTAGTTGATGGGTGATGCCGAGCCAGCATCGACCCCCGAGTCAGCCCCACCCGCGTCGACCCCCGAGTCAGCCCCACCCGCGTCGACCCCTGCGTCTCCCACGCCGAGCTCCCCCCCGGCTCCCCCGTCGACGAGAGGGGACCCGGAATCGGCTTCTACGGACGCGTCCACGTCGCCCGAGCCGTGGTCCGGCGTGCCGCCAGCGTCCCGGACGCCTCCAGGCGCGTTGGAGCACCCTGCCGTCGAGGCGACCGCGAGCGCCGTCGTGAACGCCGCGATGAGTTGTGAGGGAACCTTGGCCATGGGACCTCCAATCGATCCGCGCCGCCGACCGTCGCGGGCATCGTGGAGGTGAGTGGCCGGCCGCGCGGAGATTCGTGAGCCCGGCCGACCCAGCCTCGAGTGAGGGTCAGCTCGCGCTCGCACCAAGCTCCACGGTCGCCGTACACGTGGCTTCCCCTCGTCCCGGAGCGTGGACGTCGATGGGATCCTCGATGAGCACGTCCTGACGCAATGCTGCGTAGTCGAGGGCGCTGTGGGCCACGTAGCGTACGTCCGTGAGCCCCATGGAGAACGCCTCGACCGGCCACCACACCTCTGCGAGGGGGCCGAGTTCGGGATAGCTCAACCCGAGCACGTCGCCGGGCACGGCGATGTTCCAGTGGTACCAACCATCGTCACCGAGAGCGCGTGTGCCGAAGGTGGCCATGTCGGCGGCGCCAGCGATCTCGCAGGCCGGGGTACCCGAGGCGTCGACACTGACGGTCGAGAGCGGCCACGGGACCGCCACGTCGAACGCGTCCATGAGCAGCACGGTGGCGTCGCGCTCGATGATCGTGAGCGAGCCCGACACCGGCACCTCGTCGCTGCGCACGCTCGTCTCGCGCAGCATCCACGTGGTGCTCAGCGCGAGCGTGAGCTCCCACTGGTCGGCCTCGAGCGCGGCCATACCCAGGGTGGCGTCGAGGCCCGCTCCGGCCGCGACGGACGTACGCACCGTGTCTACCGCCAAGCGCGACGCGCCACGAAAGCTGGTGACGGTGGCACGCGCCTGCCCTGGGTCCAGATTTCCAACGTGCAGCCGCACGCGCCCGAGCTCGTAGCGCCAGGCCTCGCCAGAGAGGTCCACCGGACTCGACCCCACGTCTGGGAGGTCGAGCGCCGTGACGTAGGCCAGGAGACGCGCGTCGTCGTCCTGCGCCGCCACGGTCGCGCTGATGCCGTCGCCGTCCAGACAGCGCGCGCTGACGCTGCTCGTGATCCGAGTGTTCCCGAGTTGTCCGAACGCCGTTCCGCACCCGACGTGCAGACGATACGCGCTGGTCGCCGCGGGCGGCATCGGGGGGAGCACGGCGCTCACCTCCACGCGCCCGAAGTCGGGCTCGCCGAACCGCAGCGTCTCGTCTGGTCGCACATCGGCGACCGTCGCGAGGAAGCGCGTAGAGCCATCGAACGCGAGCACCGTGACCATGGCACCAGGGGAGGGTGCGTCGATCCGCCCCTCGCCGTCGGGCGAAAGCGGCACCGTGGCGAGGAAGCGCCCGTCGGCGTCGTGATGCACCACGACGACGTCTTGGTAGGGCGTCGTGTCGACGGACACGGTGATGTGCGGAGGCGCGACGCCTCCATCGGGATGAAGGTCCGTCCCCGCGTCGCTGGTGGTCAGTGGGCCTGCATCCGGCCCGGCGGAGCCCGCGTCAGCGCACGCAGGAAGCGCCAGCGCAGCGGCGAGCAGGAGCGTCCTGCCAAGGGGAAGTGCGCGAAGAAGGGGGGAGATGGTTCGCATGATTGTGCCTCGTCAGTGGGCTGCGAGCAGCCGAGTGGGATTGCACCCGAGGTCTCGCCCCGAGCCCTCCTGATGTGGCGCCCTACCGTGAGAGACCGCGTGTGAGCCCGCGTGGAATCGGGTCTCGCGCGTACCGCGTGCGCACTGACGCGCGCTGGCCCCAACCCTCGCGACGGCGCGACCCCTCTCACGTCCGCCATGGAAACACCCAAGGCGTGCTGATACCGTGCGGCACATGACTCACAGCAGCGTGCTCTCAGCGTGGATGGTGGTGCTGACGATGGCGGTGGTGGGGTGCTCGGGTGGCGCGGCAGAGACCACGGCGAGCACGGGCGGAGAGGAGGCAACCCCCGAAGGCGAGGAGGCCGCCCCCGAAGGCGAGGAGGCCGCCCCCGAAGGCGAGGAGGCCGCAGCGGGAGGTTCCGACGAAGCCCGTGGGCCTGTGGCCGGCGGCTGGGGCGACGCCGACCTCGCCGACGTACGCGTGCGTCAGGCCGCCGACTTCGCCGTCGCCGAGCAGGCACGGCGCAGCGGCGCCACCATCGCGCTCGTCCGCATCGAGTGGGCCGCCCAGCAGGTCGTGTCCGGGATGAACTACCGCCTCGGGCTCCACGTGACGCGCAACGGCGCTGCAGAACAGGTGACCGCGCAGGTCTACTCGCAGCCGTGGAGCAACACCACGCAGCTCACCAGCTGGACGGTCGGCTTCACACGCTGACCGGTCTCGACCCAGCCAGAGATGTGCAGTGGACCCGCCTCGGACGTGCGCCATGAGCGAGACCAGGCCCCACGACCGTGGGCGTGGTAGCCCGCGCGCGCGTCGGGGGACGGAACGGAAGAGGGGCGCGTGCTGAGGGTCGACCAACTGCGCGAGCGCGCGCGCCGGAACCCGTCCGTAGCCCGCTATGGCGCGTAGGCGCCGGCGGCCGTCTCGTCGTAGTCCTCGTAGTCCTCGTCTGGCGCGGCGCCGCACTCGAGCATCGCGCGCTCCTCGGGAGCTCGCTCGACGTCCAGCAGCGGCGTGAGCGCGAGCTGCATGGACGGGAGCGGCACGCCGAATTGAGAGAAGTCGTTGTTGCCCCAGCAGAAGACGGCGCCAGCCGCCGTGCGGGCGCACGCATACTGGTTGGTCGCCTGGAGCTCGACGACGTCGGTCAGCCCCGCGATCGGCGCGTCCAGTCGGACGGTCCCCGATGCGATGGTCAGCGGGTACACCGCGCCGGCGCGTACCACCAAGAAGCCGCGCGTGTTGGCCGCCAGCTGGGTCACCCCGTCGATCTCCCCGGTCTGCGGGCTCGCGCCGTCCCAGCAGACGAGCTGTCCTGCGCGCCGAAGCACGCAGGTGCGCTCACCCGCGAGAGCCACCGCGCGGAGGTCGCTGAGGTCGGTGGTGGGCCCCGCGGGGCGGTTCGGATCGGGCGCTCCGAAGTCCCAGCAGCGCAGGCTGCCAGCACCCGTCACGGCACAGCCACGGCGGGACTCGAGGTGGGCCGTGGCGACATCCGTCAACCCCGCGACGGGCGTGAAGGGGTCGTCGGTGCGGGTGGGCGCCCAACACTGGAGCCCCCGGCCCGCGTCGATGAAGCACGCATGCGCGGGATGCGCGACGAGGTCGCGCGTGCCAGCCGCCGTGCGTGTGATGGTGCCGTCGCGCTCACAGCGCACGTTGCCGTCCGCGAAGCGCAGGCAGCGCTCGCTGTGCAGGGAGGCAATCGCCGTGATGTGCACGTCAGCGGGGCCGGGAAAGGTCCACCCAGCGGCGGCGGCGAGGTGGCCGCGGCCGTACGTCGCGTCCCCGAAGCAGCGCGTGCCCTGCGCGCCGTACACGCACAGAGCGCGCGCATGGAGCGCGAGGCTGGTCGCGGTGACGCCCGGCACCTGCGTGGCACCCATGCGATTGATGGTCAGCCCACGACCCGTGGGCCGGTGGTCGCCGGCGCACCGCACGGAGCCGTCGGAGAAGCGGGCGCACAGCAGCTGCGATGAGAGCGAAAGGTCGACCACGCCGTCGAGCGCCGGCACGTGGGTGGGCGTGTCCACGCGCTCGGTGTGACCGAGGGCCAGCTGTCCGACCTCGTTCTCTCCCCAGCAGAAGCTCCGCCCGTCCACCGTGCGCGCGCAGACGGTGGTCTCCGAGCCCACGAGGTCCACCGCGGCGAGGCCGGGGATGACGGTCGGCGGCTGGGGGTCCTCGTCGATGCGTCCGCGGCCCAGGTTGCCGTAGAGGTCCATGCCCCAGCAGCGCACCGACCGGTCGGCGCTGCGCGCGCAGGCAAAGCCATCACCGACCACGACCTGCACGGGGTCGGGGACGGGCACGTCCACCGTCCGCCCGTTCTCCGGGAGGTCGCCCTCTTCACCCACGCCGAGCACTTCACCCCAGCAGCGCAGGCGACCCTCCGTAAGCACACAGCCCATGTAGGGCCCCAGAGCGAGCCCGTGCGCGCCGTGGGCTACGTCGCGCAAACCGATGTCGTCGCTGTCGTCCAAGTTCAGCGGGAGCCCCCAGCAGGTCGCGACGCGCTCGGCCGTGATGGCGCAGCCGCCGTCGTCCACCATCGCGAGCTCGCGGATGCCACGCAGCTCACTGAATGTCTGAGGCCGACAGGTGCGCTCGTTCAAGCCCTCGATCTGCTCGTCCACGGACACACCCCAGCACAGCGCGCGTCCGCCACGCAGGCCGCACACCCCGAGCCCGGCGGGCACGGCCGCGCTGAAGCCGTCTCCGTAGGACACCCACCCGTCGGCCTCGTCGTCGTCGAGCGGGCTGATGGGGTGCTCGCCCCAGCAACGCAGGCGCCCCTCGTGCACGTCACACTGCACGTCGAAGCCCAGCTGAAGCCGGTGCTGGTAGCGTGGCGCGCCCGCCTGCACCGGGACCGCCACTGGCTGCCCGGCGCTGTGACACCCGACGAGGAGCAGACCGAGCGCGAGGAGCGAGAGCGCGAGAGCGCGATGGCGCGGCGTGCGAGACATGGTGCGGCGCAGGATAGCGCTTCCCCGCACGCTGCGGACCCACGCTGGGCGCTTGCCCGGGCAGAGCGCGCGTGATTTGCTGGGCGATGATGCACTCGAACGGTGGTACGCGGCGCGATCTGCGACGGTGGGGCTTCGGCCTCGCGTTGGGGGGTGTGCTGACGGCGCTGGGGGGGTGGGGCCAGGCGCAGCCAGGTGTCGACCCTCCGACGCACGATGGTGCGTCGGGAGAGGTCACGACGTCCGCGCTGGTCGCGCGACGCGCCGCTCCACGTGTCCTGCCCGTGACCCCCGACCGCACCGAGGTGCCGCCGCTCGCCGCGCTGGAGAGCGCGCTGGCGACCATGCGGCGCGAACCCATCGAAGCGGGACGCCCCGCGCTGGAGCACGCCGCCCTGTCCTTGGCGGCAGCGCGCACGGCAGAGACCAACGTGGAGCGCAGCGACGTACGGGGAGAGGCCGCGCAGGCCGCGAGCCTACAGGCGCGGCGCATTGCGTATGCCGCGCTGCGACTGGCCGAGGCGCAGCGCGGTCGCGAACGAGCCCGGCTGGCGCGTAACGAGGCTGCGCGGGTGCGCGCGAGCGCCGAGGCAGGTCGACGACTGGCCGCCGAGGCCCTGACGCGGGCGCGCGAGAACGCAGACTCTCGGCTTGGAGCGGCCACCCATGCCCCGGCGGCAGGGAGCGCGATCGAGGGCGCCGACGACCGCCCTGCGGAGGACGCAGGCGAAGGGGACGACGCCAGCGCCATACACGGCGCTGGGGCCTCGAACGGCGCACCCCGGGACCCCCGCGCGGAGACCCCGTCTCCATGAGGCGCGCAGCGAGCGGCAGCGTGACCATCGGGCGACGCGTTCACATCGTGCGGCCGCCTGCAGGCGCGGTTCCAGTCGGACCTGGGAACGAGCGCCACGTGCGCGGAAACGAGCGCCCCGCGCGCGGCGGCTGGCGTGCGGCCTGCGGGGCCTTGCTGGTGGCCCTCGGCGGCGCGGGCTGCGGCGGCGGTCCCCCGCCTCCGACGCAGTCGCTCGTCCCGTTGTTCGAAGGCAGCCGCGTCGAGTTGGCGCGCCAAGCGGCCCCCGAGCTCATGGCCCAGGCCGAGGCCGCCCGGGACGAGGCCGCGCGCAGCGAGCGCGAGGGGCAGACGGAGGACGCCGGCGAGCTCGCCACAGAGGCCCGGCTGTGGCTGGCGGCGGCGCTCGCGGAGGCCGACGCGCAGGCCTTGGATCGCGAACGCGCCAGCGACACGGAGGCTGCCGAGCGTGCGGCTGGCGCGACCCTGCAGCTCGAGCGCGAGCGAGAGGCGGTGGTCTCCGCGGACGCCGACGCGCAGGCCGCTCAGCTGGCCAGCGCCACGGCCCAGCGCGCGTTCGAGCACGCCGCAGGCTACGAAGCGCGACGGCTGCGACGCGACGATCCGGACACGCGCGCGCTGTACCGCGAGACCAGCCTGGCGCTCCAGCAACGCACCGCAGCGCTGCTCGCGGCCGCGCGGGCCATGGGGGCACCCACCGCCGACGTGGACCGACTGGAGCAGCAGCTGGCTACTTTGCGGACCGCCCCACGCGCGGAGCTGGTCGTGGCGGAGGCGGACGCGCTGCTGAGCGACGCCTCCGCGCTGCTCGGAGCCGCCCGCAGGGGTCACGGCGCCGACCCCAACGAGACAGCGGCCCTCATCGAAGCTGCTGGCGAGCGCGGTCTCCAAGCCACCCGCAGCGAGCGCGGCCTGCAGCTCCACGGGCGGCTCGTCGACCGCCCCGAGCGGGCCGCCCTCCAGCAACTGGCCGCGCTGCTCGCGGCACATCCGCGTGGGGTAGTCCAGATTCTCGTGCTCGGCCCCCGCGCCCGCACGGCTGCGCTGCGGAGGAAGGCCTCCGCCCTCCAAGCGGGGCTCGCGCGCGCCGGTGTCCCGGCTGAGCGGGTGACGGTGGTCGAGGTCTCGGCGGACATGGAGGAGCCTGGCCTCCGGCTGGCGCTGCCCGCCTACTGACGCCCCGCGTGATTTCGGGGTGGCGCGCGTTTTTTTCTGCTACGGTCCACTCCCATTCCGGGCCGCCCTGCGGTCCTGTCCCGCCCCCGAACACGAACCTGGAGTATCCATGGCCTGGGTCATTACGCGCCTTTGCCGCGACTGTGTCGATCAAGCTTGTGTAGACGTCTGCCCGGTGGAGTGCATCTACGCCTACACCGGTGACGACAGCAGCAAGTTCCCGAACCAGCTGTACATCCACCCCGAGGAGTGCATCGACTGCGGTGCGTGTGAGCCGGAGTGTCCGTGGGAGGCCATCTTCGAGGACGCGAGCGTGCCCGAAGTGTTCACCGCCGACACCGCCCACAACGCCAAGATCGTGGACGACATGGACAACTTCGAGGTGCCGAGCCGCGAAGACCATGACCAGCCCTCCCCCGACCAGGTGGCCGAGAACAAGGCCAAGTGGGGCTACGCCGGCTGAGCCTCTCAGCCTGTCGCGACCGAGCGCCCCGTAGCAGGCCAGCCTGAGCGGCGGGGCGCCCGCGACGCGCCGACTCAGCGCCGGTTCGTGGGGAACTCGAGGTGGAAGTGGGGCGGACGCCCTTCTTCCAGCAGGCGGACCCCACGCTGCCGCGCCACCACCTGTCGGAACGTGCGGCGCTCACGCGCGCTCATGTCACGGCTGCGGATGTCCACCGCCCCTGCGTGCAGATGCCGCGAAATGTAGAGCCCCCGTGCGACCTGGTCGCTGACCACGCGCGCCATGGCGGCGACGCACGGGGTGCGCCCGGCACGGCGCGCGCGCTGGTAGGCCTGCTCGATCTGTCGCGCCGCGTCGTAGTCCCGGTAGAGCCCCGTCAGGCGGCCGCCGTTGGCGAGCTTGTCGAACATCGCTCGCGCCTGCTCGAGCGGGGTGCGCGCGCCGCTCGTCACGTGGAAGGAGCGCCCCGCCGCTGTCCGGAACGCCTCGGCCAGCTGTGTGACCGACGCGCGCAGCGTGGCGCTGAGGACCACCTCGGGCTCCATGGTGAACGGCGAGGCCTGCGCCCGCGCGCGTGTCGCCTCGAAGGGTGCGGTGAGGGCCGCCCGCGACCACGCGACGTCCTCGGACTTCGCAAACCACGGCCGGGTCGCGGCGGAGCGTCCCTGGGGCGCGGAGGGACCAACGGCGCCGAGCACGAGCAAGGCGGCGCACCCCACGAGGGCGCGCGTCACTCGGGCGCGGAGCTGGGCTCGCGAGGCGGACACGCTGACGACCATATCAGCGTCATGAGGTGACTCGAAGTTCTCGGCAACCCGCGGACCCGCAGACCTCAGCGCAGCGGCTTGCGGAAGCGCACCTGGTAGGGCTCGAAGCCGAGGGCCGTGTGCGCCCGCACGCCGCTCTCGTTGAACGTCCAGGTGGCCGACTCGATCAGGTCGCAGCGCGTCTCACGGAACACGTCTTCGAGCGCCCCCAGCAGCGCCGCGCCCACGCCCTGACCCCGGACGGCGGGCTCGACGAACCAGTCCTCCACCACGCCACGGCGAGGGAGCAGCCGCTCCGGCTCCTCCTCGATGTGGCCCGTGATGTACCCCACCACGCGCCCTTCACGCTCCGCAACGAGCACCGCCGCGTTGGGGTGGTCGATCAGACCGTCGATGTCGTCACGCAGCACGCGCTCGAAGTCGCGGTACTCGAGCAGGGGCGCCACCTTCGGTGGCACGACGCTGCCATGGTGGTCGATGTACAGCGCGCGGTGCAGCGCACGCAGCGCGGCGCGGTCGGCGCGTGAGGCACGACGTAGGGTGGCCTGAGACACGGCTACGACATACTACGCGCGCAGCGACCGCGCCCGCAGGCGCACGTCGCGCTCCCGTCAGGGACCCTCGGGGCTGGCGAGGGTGAGCATGGGACGCAGCCTGCGGAAGGTCTTGCGACCGATGCCGCGGATGCGCATCAGCTCCTCGATCCGCCGGAAGGGCCGACGCTCGCGGTACGCCACGATGGCCTCCGCGCGCGCCGGGCCCACACCGGGGAGCCGCTGCAGCTCGGCCACCGTCGCCGTGTTGAGGTTCACGAGGATGGCGGGCGATCCGCTCTCCCCGCTCGCGCTCCCGCCGTCCGCCGCCTGCGCGCTCAGCGTCCCGGGGGAAGCACCGAGACAGCACGCGGCCACCAACGCACCCAGCACGCACGCGCGCCGCAGCACGCCGGCGTCCAGCCTGCGCCGCGTAGAAGGCCTCGGCGCGCTGAGCCGCACGGGGTCGCTCACTGCTCCACCGCCCGCTCGGCGTCCTGCTGCCGCTCCTCGAAGCTCTTGCTCTCGCGGATGTGCAGCTGCCCGTTGGTCGGCATGGCGTCGAGCTTGACGTGCAGGCTGCCGTCGCGGTTGACGAAGGCCGCGCCGATCTTGAGCCAGAACTTCTGGCCGTCGCGCTCGCGCTCGACGATGGTGTAGACCGTCTGGAAAGGCTTGCTGGTGCCCTCCTGGCGCGCGTCCTGCGCGCCCAGGTCGCCGCCAGCGGGCAGCGGCGCGGGACGCGACGAGTCGCGGCGGGAGGAGGAGCGGGTGGTGGTGGTCTGCGTCATGTTCTTCTCTCTGGTGTGGGGCCCATCGGGCCGTGGATGAACGCAGTCCTACGCAAGGTCGGGACCGCGCCCCGCGGCGCTGGATCACGGGTCGAACGATGCCCCCCCCCTGGCGTGACGCCACGCGGGGGGTGGCGACCGCCGGCCGCCGTCACGGCGCGCGACACCTCACGCGAAGTCCCGCAGTTCGTTCACGCGTTTGCGATCGCGGCGTGAGACCCCTATAGGACCTTCACCCCCTCGGACGAAGGCTTCGTACCGGAGGAGGGCAAGGAGTAACCACAGTTAGATGTATCGTTGCGAGCTGTCTCAGACCGTCCCCGAGTTGAAAGGGCGCAAGCCCCATGTCGTGCCTGCGGGCACACTGGCCGTGAAGGTCACCATCCGTACGCGGCCCACCGAGTACCCCAGCCGACCCAAGGCGAACAGCCTGCGCATCGGTCGGCGCGTGAAGCAGTTCGACGATCCCGGTGGGGCGGGCTACGAGATCGCCCAAGAGGTCCTCGCGTGCCGTGCGTGCGCGGCGGAGTTCGCGGCGCTGCGCCCCGAGGGCCCCGAGCGCGTGGCGCCTGCGCCCTCGCCCGAGGCCGGGCCAGTCGAGGCCTGACGGGCTACGGCGCTGACGGGCGCGGCGAGCCCGTCAGCAGGAAGGCCCGCGTCGCCAGGTAGGCGTCGGGAGTCGCCGTCGCGCTCATCAGACGCGTGACGGCGGCGGCCCCCGTCACCCCCAGCAGCCCGACCTTCACGCCCATCCCGTGCGCGCGCTCCATCAGCGCTTCGTCCACGACGTTGTGTGGCAGGAACAGCCAGCCCACACCAATGGCGCGTGCGGTCTGGAGCCAGAGCTGCGCCGCCTCGTTGGAGTCAGGCGCGCGCGTCAGGCCAATGGACACCCCACTGCCCTGCAGCTCGCCGACGAGCACCCCCGCCAGCACCGGGTCGTCGAGGGTCAGGGCCACGCGGTCTGGCGGCAGCTCGCGGAACGTCTGCACCACCGTCGTTAGCCACGGCCCACGCCGCTCGGGTCGCGTGGGCGCGTGCAGGGCAAAGTGAAACCGCATGGACGGGTGTCGGCGCAGCAGCTCCTGCACGGTGGGCGCCGGCCGCTGCATGGTCTCGAGCTGCTGCCGCGTCACGTCTTCGGTCGTCACCGGGAGCCCTTCACGCAGCTCGAACAGCTGGCTCGAGCCGATAGTGATCAGGTCGCGCTCGCTCGTCATGAACACATCGAGGGCGATGGCCTCGAAGCCCGCGTCGGCCGCGGCCTGCACCTCGGCGTGGGACTGGCGCAGCGGTCGCTCCCCGTCCACCACCGGCCCGTCGAGCAGCCCGCGGTCGGAGATGCGCTCGGGCTGGGTGACGGGGGGGCGCGCGTCATCACCGGCATCGGGGAGCGGGATGTAGCGCCGCCGCCGTCGCAGGTAGTTCTGGGTGGCCAGGTGCGAGAGCAGGTACTCGCGCACGCGCGGCCACTCGGGGTCGTCCTCGCTGAAGAGATCACGCTCGAGGCGTGGGTCGCGGGCGCGGTCGTGGATGCGCACCGTACGCGTGAGCGTGTTGTAGAGCCAGCGCGTGTCGCCGTCGTGGGCCACGAGGAACTGGCGCGAGTCCCCACCGAACGAGAGCGGCGCGCGGCGCGTGGGCCAGTCTCCATCGGCGAACAAGTCCCGGCCGAAGTAGCACCCGTGGCGGTGGTCACCGGTCAGCCCGAGGAGCGTGCGGGGCAGGTCGGTGTGCGCCCCCAGACGCGAGCTGCGCTCACGGAGCGCCGCCTCGCGCGGAGGCGTCAGCCCGGTGACGAACAGTGGGACGCGGAAGAACAGCTCGTGCCCCGTGCCGGTCGTAGGGGTCTCGGGGTCCTCCGGGAAGACCACCGGGCTCGGGTGGTCGCCCAGCACCAGCAGCACCGTGCCACGCGGTCGGGCCTCGCGTTGATACCAGGTGTAGAAGGCCTCGAACTGCTGGTCCGTGTCGGCCAAGCGCGCGCGCAACGACTCGAAGTCGGTCGCCGCCGGGCCCGCGAGCGCGGACTCCGCCGTGCGGCCGAGGTTGTGCATCACGGCGAAGCGCGGCGCCCGGTGCTCCCGCTCGGCGTCGAAGAACGCCGCGAGCTGCTCGTAGGTCGCCTGGTCCTCGCGCACCGGGGCAGCCCCCAGCGCGGGCGCGTCCACACGCTCGAACCCGACCATGCGCAGGTAGCTGCCGCGGAAGGTCCGGTCGTCCCGGACACCGTCGAAGAAGGCCGTCTCGTACCCCCGGGCCGCGAAGTCTCGGGCGACGCCGGGGAGGTACGGGAGGGCCGGGTCGCGCAGCAGCGGTGCCTCGGAGCTCGGGGGCTGCCCGCTGAGCACGGCGGGCAGCACGTCCTCGTCCACCTCGCCGGCCGCCATCACGTCGTCGAACAGCACCGCCTCGGTGCCGAGCCGCCGCAGCATGGGCATCACCGGCACGTTCGGGGCGGCGTCCAGCTGGAGCTCGCGCATGCCCACGTCGCGCAGCAGCACCACAATGACATCCGGCAGCGCCTCTCCCGCTGGGATGGGGGGCGGAGGCAGGGCGTCGAGGCAGTAGGGGTAGGCCGTGTCGGGCACGGGCTCCAGCGTGTCCCCCTGGTGCAGCACCGAGACCATCACGCGGATGTCGCCCGGCGGGCGCCCGTCGGTCGAGGGTTCGTCGTCTGCCAGGACCATCACGTCGTTAGGGCCGATGCGGCGCTGGTGGGCCTCGCCGTGGTCGTGCTCGTGGTGCTCGTGATCGTGGTCGTGCCGTGCAGGCGCCGGGTCCGCCGCAGGGGTCTCGCGCCCACCGGACTCGAGCGCCAGGTGCCAGAGTGGGTGGACGGCCCCCGCGTACAGCGCGTCGTAGGCACCCACGCTGGCCCCCACGTCCAGACACGCCAAGAGCCCGAGCGCCACGGCGTCGGCCACGCGCCCGGCGCGCTTCTCGTATCGGGCGGTGAGGCGCTGCGCGAGCGGCTGGAGGCCGGCCAGGAGCGCCGCCCCCAGCATCAAGCCCGCGCCGAGCGCGCGAGGCCCAGCGAGCTCGAGGTGTTCGCGGGTGACGGCCCCGGGCAGGCGCGGCGTGACCGCCACATGCAAGGCCAACACCACCATCGCGCAGACCCCGCTGACGGCGCGCGCGCCGAGCGAGCCTGGACGGCGCGCGGCAGGCAGGCCGATCACGCAGCCCAGCAACACGTCGAACGGGAGCGCGACGGTGGCGCCCGCGTAGTACGACGGGTCCGCGTTCGCGAGGCCCCCCGCAGGGCCCGCCAGCACCGTGCGCGCGAGGAGCGCCGCCAGGCCGTAGAGCAACCCGAAGGCGGCGAGGTGAGCGGCCCGCTGAGCGGGCGAGGAGTCGGTGGGTTCAGTCATCGAGCGAGCTCAAGCCAGGTCGGGAGGCGCGAAGGCCTCGGGGCGGAGGCGCAGCAAGCGCACCCCGCCGAAGATGGACACCAGCGCGAGGACCAGCAGCAAGGCCACCATGGGCCAGCGCATGGACTCGCGGCGCGCGTGCAGCTGCTCGTGCGTTCCGCGGTCCCCCACGTAGGTCCGCCGTGAGACCCCGTCCTGGGCGTCCAGGATGACGACGTCCCCGGGGCGCAAGGCGCGCACGCGAACGTGGAAGGGCGGGTTCAGCCGGCGCTCGGTGTCGAGCTCGCCCACCAGCGGCAGGTGACCGAGGGACATGACCTCGCGCGCTTCGTCGCGCTCCGGCGAGTCGAGGCGCCAGGCCGACGGCTCGTCGAGCCGCACGGAGACCACCTCGCCGGCGGCCGTGCGCACCGAGACCGTGGCCTCGCCGTAGTTGCCGCGGTGGTGCGGCGCGTTCGGCCCGGGTTGGTCCGCGACGCGCACCTCGGCGTAGAGGAATGGATCGCCCACGGGGGAGCGCGTCAGCGGCCCCGGCTCGAGCGTACCCTCTACGGCCCGCTCCGGTGGTGGCAGGGGGGGCTCGGCACCGTGCAGCGCCACGTCGCCGCCCAGCAGGGCGCAGCCGACGCCGACGGCGATCATCATCACGGCGCCTACGCGCGCGAAGGTCTGAGCGCGGGCGGCCATCAGAACAGCTCGCCCTGTGGCTCGGGGTCCGACGGCCCGCGGCGACGCTTTGGCATGGTCTTGTTGAGGTGTTCGTAGGCGTGCCGCGTGGCCACCCGCCCGCGCGCCGTGCGCGCGAGGTAGCCCTGCTGCAACAGGAAGGGCTCGTACACGTCCTCGAGGGTGTCACGCGGCTCGCTGAGCGCCGCGGCCAGCGTCTCGATGCCCACCGGACCTCCGTCGTAGTGGTCGATGATCACGCGCAGGAACTTGCGGTCCATCTCGTCCAGCCCCGCGTGGTCCACGTCGAGCCGGTCGAGGGACTCGCGCGCCGTGGCCAGATCGAGCACACCGTCCGTGAGCACCTCGGCGAAGTCGCGCGCGCGCCGCAGCAGGCGGTTGGCGATGCGCGGGGTCCCGCGGGCGCGGCGGGCCACCTCTTCGGACGCCTCGTGCGAGACCTCGACGCCCAACAGCCCGGCACTGCGACGAACGATGCGCGCCAGCTCCTCGGCGGCGTAGTAGTCGAGGCGCGCCGGGTAGCCGAAGCGCGTGCGCATGGGGTTGGTGAGCAGGCCGGTGCGCGTGGTGGCCGCCACGAGCGTGAACGGGTTCAGGTTGAGCGAGAGGGTCTGCGCGTAGGCCCCGTCGCCGTTCACGATGTCGATCCGGAAGTCCTCGACGGCGGTGTAGAGGTTCTCCTCGACCACCGCGCTCAGCCGATGGATCTCGTCGATGAACAGCACGTCGTTGGGCTCGAGCTTGGTCAGCAACGCGGCCAGCTGCCCCTTGTGCTCGATGGCAGGTCCAGACGCCATGTGCAGGCTCACCCCACGCTCCTCGGCGAGGATCATCGCGAGCGTGGTCTTGCCGAGGCCTGGGGGACCGCAGAACAACACGTGGTCCACCGGGTCCCCGCGCCGACGCGCCGCCTCGACCATGATGCGCAGGTTGTCCTTGATCTTCTCTTGACCCACGAAGTCGTCGAAGCGCGCAGGGCGCAGCGTGATCTCGTAGGGGCGCTCCTCGGCGCGCGGGCTCGCGTCGATCTCCCGCTCGGGGTCGTCGTGGGGGGCCTCGCGGCCTGGGTTTCCGGGGCGTGGGGACATCGGGAGGGGTGGAGTGTGCCGCCTCTGGCCGGTCGCGCCAACTCTGCGCCCGAGAACGTGGGCTCGCCCCTACAGGTGGTGGGCCGGCCCTACACGCAGCGACACCCGCCGCGATGCGCGCCTGACGCGGCTGCGCACGAGTTTGACCGAGGCGTGGGGGTCGGGTACGTCCAAGGCAGTGCGCGGAGTCGCTGGCACGTTGCTTGCGAAGCGGGGCGCGCACCCAGGGGTCATTCCTTCGAGGACAACGAGGTTCTTCATGTCGCACCTTCCACAGCTCACCGCCGCCCGGCGCCTCTCTCTCTTCTCGGCCATCGCGGCCCTGCTGGGCTCCTCCGCCGCTCAGGTGGCCGCCCAGGCCGTGCCCGAGGTCGCCCACCACACCGAGACCGTGGCCGCCGCGCCCGAAGAAGAGCGCGAGACCACCTGGAACATCTCGGCCGGCGCCAACGTGTCGACCGGCAACACGCGCGCCCGCAACTTCAACGCCGGCACCCAGGCCTACGTGCTGCGGGGCAGCCACGCGCTGACCATCCAGTCGGCGTTCAACTACGGCCAAGCCGACACCGACGGGAGCGGGGGCGAGGGCTACCAGCTGACCGTCCGCAACCTGAACAGCCGCGTGCGCTACGACCTGTTCTTGACCGCCAACGACGCGCTCTTCCTGGCCGTGGCCCACCGCTGGGACACGTTCGCAGGTCTGCAGACGCGCCTGCAGGTGCAGGCCGGCTACCTGCGCAACCTGATCAAGAATGACAACACGCGAGTCTGGATCGAGGGCGGCTACGACTACACCTTCGACAACCGCCAGAACAGCGCGGGGCGCCACGTCATCTGCAGCGAAGACGACGTCACGAACATGATCTCCGGCTGCACGCGCGTCGTGCGCAACTTCCAGAACATCCACGCGCTGCGCCTCTTCTATGGCGCCACGCACAAGTTCAGCGACGACGTGTCGATGGCCACGGGCCTCGAGTTCCTCGTGAACCTGAACGAGCTGGAGGGCGGCGAGGCCGACCGCTTCGAGGACATCCGCGTCAACTGGGAGACCACCCTCAACGCGCGCCTGATCGAGCGCCTGGCCCTCGAGGTCAAGTTCCGCCTGCAGTACGACCGCGTCCCGGCCGCCTCCGAAGAGGTCGACACGAACACGATCATCAGCGTGATCTACACGCTCCTTTGAACCCCAACGGTCGGTCGGAGAGCTCTCTCCGGCCGGCTGAGAACCGGGGGACCGCTGCGCGCCGTGCCCCAAGGAGAGAGAACTCATGAACCTCCAGCAGCTGGTCAATCAGCTCCAGGACATCGCCACCACGTGGGGCATCAAGGTGGTCGGCGTGCTCGTCGCCGCGATTGTCGGCTGGATCGTCGCCAACAGGCTCTCGGGGCGGCTGCGCAAGACCCTCGAGGCCCGCAACTTCGACCTGACGCTGACGCGCTTCTTCGCGAACCTCGTGCGCTACGCCATCCTGGCGGGCGTGGCCCTCGGCTGCCTGGGGGTGTTCGGCATCGAGACCACCAGCTTCGCGGGGCTCATCGCGGCGGCTGGTCTGGCCATCGGTCTCGCGTTCCAGGGCACGCTCAGCAACTTCGCGGCGGGCGTCATGCTGCTCATCTTCCGCCCGTTCAAGGTGGGCGACTTCGTGAAGGTGGCCGGCATCGAGGGCACCGTGGAGGAGGTCGAGCTCTTCACCTGTGAGTTCAAGTCGCTCGACAACCGGCGCCTGATCGTCCCCAACAGCGCCATCTTCGGGGCCACCATCAACAACGTCACGCACTACCCCATCCGGCGCGTGGACGTGAACGTGGGCTGCGCCTACGACGCGGACATCGACGCCTGCCGCGCCGTGTTCGACAAGGTCGTGGCGCAGGTGCAGGGGGGGCTCAGCGAGCCCGCACCGCAGGTGTTCCTGGCCGGCCTCGGGGCGTCGTCCGTGGACTGGCAGCTGCGCATCTGGTGCAACACGGGCGACTACTGGGACGTCTTCCAGGCGACCATCCGGGACGCCAAGAAGGCGCTCGAGGACGCCGACATCGGCATCCCCTTCCCGCAGATGGACGTGCACCTGGACCAGGCCTCCCGCGAAGCGCTCGCCAAGCGCTGAGCGCAGGCTGCCCGCCGAGGAGCCCGCTCCCTCGCGTTGGCAGCAGCGACTGGGCTCGGGGATACACCGGGTGCGCGCGCGGCGCATCCGGTGTATCCCTCCCGACCCATGCTGCTCGACCGCACGCTCAACCACATCGCCAGCGCGGCGATGCAGTCCGCCCTCGACCTGCCCGAAGCGCCCGCGGCCCTCTTGCGCCCCACGCAGGACCCGAAGTTCGGCGACTACCAGGTCAACGGCGCCATGGGCCTCGCCAAGCAGCTGGGCAAGAAGCCGCGCGAGCTGGCCGAGCCCATCGCGCAGAAGCTGCTCGAGCACCCGGCCATCGAGACGGCCGAGGTGGCTGGCCCGGGCTTCATCAACCTGCGCATCGCGGCCGGCTGGCTGGCCGAGCAGCTGGATGGCATGTACGCCGACCTCGAGCGGGACGGCGTCGACACGGTGGAGCGCTGCGAGCGCATCGTGGTCGACTACTCGAGCCCCAACATCGCGAAGCAGATGCACGTGGGGCACCTGCGCAGCACCATCATCGGGCACGCGCTGGTGAAGCTGCTGCGCTTCGTGGGGCACGACGTGGTGGCGGTGAACCACCTGGGCGACTGGGGCACGCAGTTCGGGCTGCTCATCGTCGGGATGCGCGAGTGGGGCGACCAGGCCGCGCTCGACGCCGACGCCATCGTGGAGCTGGGGCGCGTCTACGCCCTGGCCAGCGCTCGCGCCAAGGAGGACGAGGCCTTCGCCGAGAGCGCCCGCGCCGAGCTGGCCAAGCTGCAGAGCGGCGACGAGGAGAACACCGCGCTGTGGACGCGCTTCGTGGCGGCCACGCGCAAGACCCTCGACGTGGTCTACGACCAGCTGGGGGTCACCTTCGACGAGTGGAAGGGGGAGAGCTTCTACCACTCGCGCCTGGAGGGCGTGATCGACCTGCTGGTGGAGAAGGGCTTCGCGCGCGAGGACGAGGGCGCCATGTGCGTCTTCTGGAACGAACTGGACGCGACGCCCGCCGCGCTCAAGAAGCAGAAGGAGCCCCTCATCGTGCGCAAGCGCGACGGAGCGTTCCTCTACAGCACCACCGACATCGCCGCGGTGCTGTACCGGCGCGACGTGATGAAGGCCGACCGTGTGCTGTACGTGGTGGGCACCCCGCAGGCCTTCCACTTCAAGCAGCTCTTCGCGCTGGCCGAGATGCTGGGCGTGACCATGCGCCTCGAGCACGTGGCGTTCGGGTCGGTGCTGGGCGAGGGCGGCAAGCCCATCCGGTCGCGCGACGGCGTGGACGTGACGCTGCAGGGGCTGCTCAGCGAGGCCGTCGAGCGCTCACGCGCGCGCATCCAGGAGGGCATCGACGAGGGCCGCCTGCACGTGGACCCGAGCGAGCTGGACGAGACCGCCCAGAAGGTGGGCGTCGGCGCCGTGAAGTACGCCGACCTGCGCCAGAACCGCGTCAGCGACTACACCTTCGAGTGGGACAAGCTGATCTCGTTCCAGGGCAACGCCGGCCCCTACATGCAGAACGCCTACGTGCGCTGCCGCAGCATCTTCCGCAAGGGCGAGGTCGAGCCCGACCAGCTGGCGGGAGCCATCGCGCTGGTGGCCGACGAGGAGCAGGCGCTCGGGCGCATGGTCGCGCGCTTCGGCGACGTGGTGCACCAGGCGGCCGAGACCAGCCAGCCCAACTACCTGTGCGAGCACCTGTTCGAGCTGGCGCGCGCCTTCAGCCGCTTCTACGAGGTGTGCTCGGTGCTCAACGCCGAGGACGAGGCCACCCGCCTGAGCCGCCTGCGCCTGACCGCGCTCGTCTCGCGCCAGCTGGGCCGGGGCCTGACGCTGCTGGGCATCGACGTCGTCGAGCGCATGTGAGCGCCACGTGATGGCCCCGCTCAGTCGAGCAGGTACCAACAGAACCACTCGAGCGGCCCGAGCTCGGCCTCGAGGTCGCAGACGGTGTTCCACTCGGCGATGCTGAGCCCGTCGTTGGCGTATCGGTCGGGAACGAACCCGCACGAGGCCGCGTCCCGCAGCAAGAACGACCCACAGTCCAGCATGGGGTAGCGGGCCTCGAGCACCGTCTGCTCCTCCGAGAGGATGACGAAGCCGATGGCGTTGCACTGCGCCCCCGGTCCCAGCAGGCGAGTGTCCTGTCCCCGCCGGAATTCGACCGCGACCCGGACCTCGAACGGGTCACACCGAGGGGGGCCGCTGTCGAGGGCGGCCAGGTCCGGTCCTGCGTCCACCGAGCCCATCGCGTCCCGCGGCCTGGCGTCCCGGGTGCCCGCGTCCCGTGGCCCCGCGTCATGCAGCGTGGCGTCCACACGGGCATCCACGGGCCCCATGTCACGTGAGGCGCCCGCGTCATCCGACGAGCGCGCTCCTCCGCAGCCCACCCCGACGAGCGCGTGCACGCACGCCAGCATCACCCACGGCGCGTGGGGTCCGTACGCACGCTGGCCTGCCCACCTCACGCGTCGCGCACGTTCCGTCTCCTGCATGGCCTCACGGTCACGCCCCGCGCGTTGGGTGTCAAGCCGCGCCCTGTGGCGCACGGTCCAGGATCGCCGGCGCGTCCGGGCGCGAAGCCCCGCGCCGCATGACGGAGCACACACACACGCCAGCGCCCCGCGCACGTCCGTGTGTCGCGCCATGGACCGGCCGCCGAGCAGCGCGTTGGTGTGCGCCATCGACCGTCCGCCGAGCAGCGCGTTGGTGTACCCTCGGCGCCGTGACCCGTGAGAGCACCGAGCGGTCGGCCGGACCCGGACGTCCCATTCCGTCGACCCCTTCCGCCGAGCTGCTCGCGTCGCCCGCTGAGCGCGTTGCACGAACGCTCGATGCAGCGGGCCGCTGGCGAAGGCCCGCCCTCCACCCGGCCGCGCTGCGAGCGGCGCGTGGTGGCCTCGACGCTGCTGTGCTGGGGCTCGCGCTGCTGGTGACGCTGCTCCTGCCGTGCCTCGACGCGCGCGCAGACGGTGAGGTGCTCGACCCGTGGGCGGACCGCGACGCGCCCGCGGAGGAGCCCGCTCCGGACAGTGAAGCCGCCGACGCCGGCGTAGCCGCAGCCGAGGCCCCCGAGACGGAAGCGGGCGAGGCCGAGGCCGAGACGCCCGCACCGCCGTCCGAGGTCAAGATCGGCATGTACATCAACCGCCTGCGCGACGTGAACCTGCGCGACGGAACCTTCGTCGTGGACTTCTGGATGTGGTTCCGCTGGCAGAACGACGACCTGCACCCCGCGCAGACCTTCGAGCTGGTGAACGGCGAGATCCAGAACCGCATCGACAGCGAAGTGGTCGACGACCTCGGCTACCACTACACGTCCGTGCGCCTGGTCGCGACCATCTACCACGTGTTCGACGTGGACCACTTCCCGTACGACAACCACACGCTGCACATCGACATCGAGGACGTGGAGAGCGAGTCGGTCACGCAGTTCTACACGCCCGACACAGCGAACTCGCGCGTCGATCCGCTGGTGCAGGTGGCGGGCTGGGACGTGAGCCTGGGGGAGACCAGCGCCGCCGACCACATCTACGACACCAACTACGGCTTCCTGTCGCTGGGCGAGAACGCCCACGCCCCCTACTCACGCTTCACCCAGAAGATCGAGCTGCGGCGCGGCACGGGCATGCCGCTCCTCAAGCTCTTCTGGGTCACCTTCCTGTCGGTCATGCTGGGGCTGCTGGCCCTGCGCGTGCACGTCACGGACCTCGACGCGCGCTTCGGGCTGAGCGTGGGCTCCATCTTCGCGGCCATGGCCAACACCTACGTCCTCGGGGAGATCCTGCCCGAGACCGAGGCCATCACCATGGCGGAGCAGATGAACTTCCTCGGGGTGGGCACCATCTTCGGGGCGGTCTTCATCAGCATCGCGTCCATCCGGCTGGTGTACGCGGGGCGTGAGCAGGCCTCGCGCAAGCTGGACTGGTGGGCCTTCGTGGGGTTGGCCACGCTCTACGTGATCGCCAACATCGTCGTCGTGCGCCTCCACGGCTGACCCCGCTACGACGATCCGAGGTCGTCCCGTGTGGCCAACGACCGCGGCACGACGCACACGCGCGTGACGGGCTCGGCGGGCATCGGCAGAGCGTTCGGGACGTGTGCTGGTCGAACCCGTCTCCGACCCTCGCGCTCGGTCTCGGTGAGCCGGCTCGGGGAGACTGGCCCGTCCCCCGTGATGGCTGCGCTATGCTCGCCCGATGCACGGCCGCATCGAACGCCTACGCCTCGCCGGGCGCTGCCTCGAGGGCAACCCCCTGGGCGACCCCCATGAGCGGGACGTCTACGTCTACGTCCCGCCCACCTCGGACTCGGCACGCTTGCCGGTCATTCTCCTGCTGCCCGGCTATGGCAGCAACCACCTCAGCATTCTCTCCTACAGCCCGTGGGCGAAGAACACGGTCGAGCGGTTCGACGAGCAGGTGGTCTCGGGCCAGAGCCCGCCCGCCATCCTCGCCCTCCCCGACTGCATGACGCGCTGGGGCGGCAGCCAGTTCATCGACTCCGCTGGGCTCGGGCGCTACCAGTCGTACCTGGTGGAGGACGTCCTCCCCGCCATCGACGCGCACTTCCCGACCATCCCGAGCGCGGAGGGGCGCGCCGTAGCCGGGCGCAGCAGCGGAGGGTTCGGTGCGCTGCGGCTCGCCATGGACCGCCCGGGGGTGGTGTCCGCCGTCGCCAGCCACGCGGCCGACCTGGCGTTCGAGGTCAGCATGCGCCCGATGTTCACGTCGGCCGCCATCGGCCTCGAGCAGGCTGGGGGGCTCGCGGCGTTCGCGGAGCGGCTGCCGAACGGCGGACCGAGGAGCGCCGTGGAGTTCGACGCGGCGTTCGTGCTGGCGGCGTCAGCCGCGTACTCGCCAGACCGTGGGGCGCCCTTTCCCCACGTCGCGCTCCCGTTCCACATGGAGAGCGCAGCGATCCGCACCGACGTCTTCGCACAGTGGACCGCGCACGACCCCCTCACCCGCGCCCACACCGTCATGGGCGGGCAGGCCCTGGCCGCGTTGTCCCTGCTGTTCGTCGACGCGGGGAACCGCGACGAGCATGGTCTGCACTTCGGCGCACGGGCGCTGGCAGCGCGCTGCCGGGAGCTCGGGGCGCAGCTGCGGTTCGAGGAGTTCGACGGCGGCCACCGCGGCACCTCGCACCGCTACGAGCTCAGCCTGCCGCTCCTGGCCGAGGTCCTGACCACGCAGCGCCGCGGTCACTGAGGGTGCGGCTGTGGACGGAGCGCCCGTAATTGTAGTGCGCTCCCGGATCCGATTGGCCTATGATGGCCGCGGCAACCCGTGGAGGGCGCCGGAGGAAATGAATGGCGACCAAGAAGAAGGCGACCGCGAGCAAGGCCTCCCCCAAGAAGACGCAAAGCGGTAAGACCTCGAAAGCTCCCAGCCCCAAGGCGAAAACGGCCAAGCCGGCCGCGAAGAAGTCGCCGACCAAGGCGCCCGCCAAGGCTCCCAAGACGGCGAGCTCCGCCGGGGACAAGAAGGCTACCAAGAAGGCCGCCGCGAGCAGTGCGAAGAAGGCACCCGCGAAGACGGGGTCCTCCGCGTCCTCCAAGTCGACCAGCACCAGCAAGTCTCCCGCGAAGAGCGCGCCAAAGAGCAAGTCGCCGGTCAAGCCGGGCCCGGCCGCCGAGAAGGTCGGTCAGGCAGCCCCGTCGGCCGCCAAGGCTGCCGGTGTCGGCACCAAACCCAAGCCCACGAAGAAGCCCGCCCAGGCGCCCCCTGCGTCCATCAGGCGTGCACTCGAGGAGCTGGACGACGACCTCGACGACGACCTGACACACGTGGAGCCGCCCGAGGACTCGTCGCGTGACAAGTCCGACGGTCCGCTCCGCGCATACGAGCCGCCCAAGGCGCCGCCCAAGCCGCTGTCTCCCCAAGCCGCCGCCATCATCGCCGCGGACGCGCCTCTGCCGCTGGTGCAAGAGCAGGGCGCGCTCATGCTCGGCACCAGCGCGACGAGCGCCGTCCAGGCCGCTCGCCTGCTCCACGAGCTGGTGGAGCACAAGCCGGAGCTGGTGGTGTCGCTGGCCGAGAAGTTCGCGCGTGGTCTCACCTCCAAGCACAAGCGAGTCGTGCAGACGTCGGCCGATGCACTCCCGGCCATCGCCCGCATCGCACCCGCCAAGGTGGCTCGCCACCTCGAGCTGCTCAAGAACTCGTACGAGCCGGCGATCCTCGACGGACGTGACGGGCTGGTGCGCACGTTCGCGGCTCTGTGCACGGCCTCCGTGGCGTATCAGAAGCGGCTGGAGCCCTCGCTGACCACGGCGCTCGAGCGGGCGGATGGAAAGACGCTCCTGCGCTGGAGCCGCATCGTGCTGCCCGCGCTCAAGGGTGAACCGCACGCACGCGCCCGTGGCGTCGTCGAGGCGCGCCTCTACCGCATCCCGCGCGCCATCGCTCAGCAGATCGCGGACTTCCTCAAGATCAAGCTCCGCGTTCGTTACTGACGGGGCAGGACTGACGGGGCAGGACTGACGGGGCAGGACTGACGGGGCAGGACTGACGGGGCAGGACTGACGGGGCAGGACTGACGGGGCAGGACTGACGGGGCAGGACTGACGGGGCAGGACTGACGGGGCAGGAGCACAGTCAAGCTGCCGCGCTCCCCGGGTCGGGTCCTAGGACCTCGTCCCGGAGCCGTGGGGGTCTTCGTGGCCATCCCCCTGACGGGCACCCGTCTCGAGGGTTGTCGTGTGGGCCGCCATGACGCGCGTTGCGTCCGGCGGCCCAGAGACGCTCAGCGCTGCTGCGCCTTGGCCATCATGCCCATGGCCACCTGCAGCGCCACGGAGTAGTCGCCCGCCATGCGCAGCTTGCCGCCCATGAAGAGCTGCTGGGCGTTGATGTCGCCTTCTCGCAGGTCTTCGAGGTCCGTGTACTTCAGCGTAGCCGTGAAGCCGGGAGTGGCGGGCGGCTCGTTCACGTTGAGGCCGATACGAACCGTGACGTTGCCCAGGTCCGGCACGTCCTCGATGATGAGGTGGCAGGTGAGCGTCTTGCCCGCCAGCATGGCGTCCAGGTCCGGGTTGGGGATCTGGGCGACGCCCATCGCGACACGGGGGTCGTCGATGGCCCCCTCGCTGGCAGCCTCGCCCAGAACCATCTCGGCGGCTTCGGCCGGGAAGCCGACCGCAAACTTGATGGGGATTCCGTCTGGCGCGCTGTCGCTCACGCTGACCTCACCCGCCTTGGAGGCCAAGTAGACCTCGCCCGCGCCGTCCGCCACGAAGAAGGCCGCGCCCGTCACGGACCGTACGGCCTCGAGCGTCTTGGTGGCGCGCGCGTCGCCGGCGCTGGCCTTGGCTTCGAGCGCCTCGATGCCCTTCTTGAACAGGGCGGGCGCGGTGGTGCGGAGGAACTGAAGCGGTTCTGTGCTCATAGGGGCGGGAGCGTAAACCAAAAGCGCAAGGCCCGCGCACCGAAAATGCACGCCCCACGGTCAGCATGCGGTGGTCGCAGAAGGGTCCGCAGCGCTGCTATGTTCGCGTCGATGTCACCGCACGGCCACGCTTCCACCCGCCCGTCACATTTCACGCCCCGTGGTCGTCCAACCACAGCACGCTACCTCACCGTGCGCGTGCTGCTCGCCGTTTGGTGCAGCGCGCTGCTCTCCTGCTCCGAATCGGCGGAGCCACCAGAGCTCAGCTGCAACGGGCACGTCGAGCTGTGTGAGCGCCCCTACGACGAAGTCGCCTACGCCACCACCCACAACGCCCACGCGTCGGCGGCGTACCGCTTCGCCCCACCGAACCAGCGCAGCTCACTCACGCAGCAACTCGAGGACGGCGTCCGGGGCTTCATGCTGGACACGTACATCGACCCGCGCACCAACGCCCCAGCGCTGTGCCATGGCGCGTGCGTGTTCGGTCGCCTGCCCCTGGTGGACGGCCTGGGCGAGCTGAACGCGTTCCTCGATGCGAACCCGGGTGAGGTCATCACCATCATCTTCGAGACGTACATCGAGCCCGAGGACGTGCTCGCGTCCTTCGAGGAGAGCGGCCTCTTGCCGCGCACGTACGCCCACACAGTTTCCGAGCCCTGGCCGACGCTCGGAGAGCTGGTGGCGGCCGACACGCGCGTCGTGGTCTTCACCGACCGCGACGGAGGCACCTACGACTGGTACATGGACGTGTGGGCCCACGCGTGGGAGACCCACTTCTCGGCGGAGACTCCGGAAGACTTCAGCTGCGCACAGAACCGCGGAGACCGGGACAACGCCCTGTTCATCTTCAACCACTTCCTCACGGCGCCCTTCGCCAGCGAGGCGCTCGCGGAGATGGTCAACCACAACCCGTTCCTGCTCGACCGGGTGGAGCAGTGCCAGGACGAGAGCGGCGACTTCGCCAACTTCATCACGGTCGACTTCTACGAGATCGGCGACGTCCTCTCTGTGACCGACACGCTCAACGGGTTCTGACTCGCGTCAAACTCGATCCTCCGCCGCGAAATTTGATAGCGTCGTCGGTCATGACACCCGAGGCCCACACGACCGCCGAGGCGGCTGCCCCCGAGGCCGACTCCGTGCTCCGCGCGCTCGCCAAGATCCATCTTTTCGACGGCATCGCCGAGCGAGGGCTCGCGCGCATCGCGGCCATCGCCCAGGAGGAGTCGTACAAGATGGGACAGGTCATCTTCAAGGAGGGTGAGACTGGCGGGTCGCTGTACCTGATCCTGGAGGGCAAGGTGCGCATCTCCCGCGAAGTCAGCGGCATGGGCGAAGAAGCGCTGGCCGTGCTCAAGGAAGGGGACGCGTTCGGCGAGATGGCGCTGATCGATGCGGTGCCGCGCAGCGCCGACGCGCGCGTCCACGAGAGCTGCCGCCTGCTGGTGATCTCCAAGGACGCGCTCGAAGACCTCCTGTTTCTGCACAAGGAGCTCGCCTACGAGATCCTCTGGAACTTCGTGAAGACGCTCTCCGCGCGCTTGCGCGAGACGAACGACAAAATGACCTTCCTCTCGGTGACCGGAAAGTTCTGAGCCATGGAGCCGAGCGACACCGACGTGCGCGAGGGAGGCGCCACGCCGGCCCCGAGCGAGCCAGCGACCGAGTCAGCGACCGACGTGGGCGACGCCCACTGGAACGCATGTGGGGTGCACCGGGACCAACCGGCGACGTTCACCTGTAGCCGGTGTGGCACGTTCGGTTGTCCCCGCTGCCTCGACTCCATGCAGCCCATGCCGCTGTGCGTGGAGTGCGCCGCGCGCGGAGTCAACGCGGTGCCCTGGGAGCGGCGAGAGAGCCTCGGGCTCTGGACCAGCTTCTGGGAGACGACGCGGCTCGCGTGTCTCACGCCGAAGGACTTCTTCGCCCGGCCCGCCATCGACTCGCTGGGCGGCGGAGCGTTCTATGGTGTGGTCTCGTACACCGTTGGGAACGTCCTGTTCGCCGCACAAATCGCCGTGTTCTACGCCATCGTGGGACTGGTGGCAGGCGCCAGCGCGGGCGACGGCGCGGCCGGAGCCGCGATGGGCGTCGGCTTCGGAGCGATCGGCTGCGTGATGGTGCCGGCGATGGGCATCCAGGCGCCGGTGATGGCGGTGTTCGGGCTGGCGTTCGCCATGGCCGGGGCGCACCTGTCGCTGATGCTCATGCAACAGGCCCGCGGCAGCTGGGAGGCTTCGCTGCGGGGCGTGGGCTACGCCAACGCGGCCTACATGTGGTACGCGATCCCGTGCGTGGGGCCCTTCGTCACCCCGTTTGCCGTCGTGTGGCTCGAGACGCGCGCCATGGCCGCCGCCCACGGGACCACGACGTTCGCGGCGTTCGCGGCGACGACGCTGTGGCGACTGTTCCTCGTGGTGGGCTTCATCGCGCTGTATGCTGCGCTGATCGCCATGCTCATGGGCTCCGCCACCGGGCTCGCCGATCCGACGTTCCAATCCCAGTGATCGCGCCCAAGGGGCAACGCCGTCGACGATCCCCAGCGGGACGTCTGTGGCTCACTCCCGTGTGGCCGCGTCGACGTACTTCTTCACCGTCCGACGGTCGAGCCCCGTGACTCGCGCCACCTCCTCGAACGACCCCAGGCGGGCGCGGAGCATGCCGCAATAGGCCGCGAGCAACCCCCGCGCGTCGAGGCTCCCAGCAGCCGCCGCCGTGAGCCACTCGGGGACGTTCGGCACGTCGGCACGCGTGGGCGACAGCGGGCCTGCGGCACCAGTCAGGAGGACGCGCCGGACGCACTGCTCGAGCTCGCGCACGTTCCCAGGCCACCGGTAGTCCGAGGGCAGGTCGCGCGCGATCGCAGTCGACACCTCGCTCGTCAGCGCGGGCGTCGCAGCGCCCACGATCTTGGTGATCACGGTGTCGACCAGCCGGCTGAGCTCGTCGGGGTCCTCCGCGAGACGCGCTCGGAGGCTCGGCACGCGCACGCGGTCGCTGCACAGACGGTAGAAGAGGTCGTCCCGGAAGCGTCCTTCCGCCCGGAGCGCGTCGATCTCGGCGTTGGTTGCAGCGACGACGCGCCCCACGAAGCGCTGGGGCGTGCGGTCGCCGACGGGCGTGAAGCTGCGCTCCTGCAGGACCCGCAGCAGCTTGACCTGCAGCGCAGGGCTGACCTCGGCCAGCTCGTCGAGGAAGACCACGCCATGTGGTGGGCAGCGCGCGAACAGCCCCTCGTGGCTGTCCACGGCGCCCGTGAAGGCCCCCTTGCGGTGTCCGAAGAGCTCGGACTCGACCAACGCGGGGCTCAGCTCGCTCAAGTTGACGGCGATGAACAACGCTTCGTACGAAGCCTCGAAGCGCCCTCGCGCGTCGTCCCATGCGATGAAGCCCGAGCGCCCGAGGGCCGCGGCGGCCGCCCCCTTTCCGCTCCCAGTCTCACCCTCGAGGAGCGTCGAGAAGTCCTCCATGCGGTTCCACAGGAAGCGCTCGTAGCGCCGGACGTCGTGCGTGAACACGTGCGCCCACAGGGATTCACGCAGCTGCCGCAAGGACGGCGCCGCGCCCACCAGCCCCGAGCTGATGAATACGAAGGCACGTCGCATCTGATAGAACAGGGCGAGGGCCCTGCGAGCGCGCTCGGGGCTGACGCCCCGCGAGGTGAGCGCGCCCAGGATCTCGGCGCCCGCTGGGAAGCCAATGGGTTTCGGGTTCCCGGTCTGCCGGGTGATCAGGGCGTCCAGTTCGGGCACGGAGGCGTGGAACACGTGGAACAGCAGCGCATGCTCGAGGCGCTCCTGGTCCGCTTGCGCGAACTCGGAGAGCACGCGCCCAGCGGGCAGGACGCGCGCGAGGCACGCCGACACGCGCTCCTCCACGTCGCGGATCGGCGTCATCGCGGCCCCGTCCTGCTGGACCTCGTGACCCGCAGCGATGACGCGGTCGGCCCGCTCACGCTCCTCGGAGAACGGGTTGCTGAACGTTGCGCGGTTGACCCAGTCGAGCAGGGAGCGGTCGTCCACGCGGAGGGTGGCCATGAAGCGAGGGTCGCGCGCCGAAGGGCTGCTGACAACGTCCAAAAGGCAACGGCCGCTCAGCGGCGGCCGTTGGGGAATTATGGAAGTGGCGAGGCGTCGCGTGGTCCGGGGGGGAGAACGACACTCACCGTTCCGCCACTTCGGGCACCCGCGTCTGCGAAGTCTGTGCCAACCCGTCGGTGTGCCGGTTCTTCGACATTTTCGTAACGGGTCCCCACGTCGGACGACGAAGCGGCCTCGCAATTCTGCACGCCTGCATTTCACTTTCGCAGCATTGTGCAAGAAGGCCGCACTCGCCCATTGACATGCCGGGTCGCGTTCGCATCATGAGGAGGCTTTGCCTGAACGAACGAAGCCCGACTCCTCCGCCCCTCCCCCGCGTGCCAAGCCCAGCTTGGGGTCCCGCATCAAGGAGGGCGTCGAACAGGGAGTCGAAGCCATCGTCGAGGCGCTGGGTAGCCTCTTCCCACCCGAACCAGCGCCCATCCCGGTCGCTAGCGGTTCGCGCGGCCTGCGTCGGCCCCCTCGCACCGACCACCGCTTCCGCTGAGCCATACCGGCCGCTCAATAGCCAGCGGGTCGTCCTCCCTTGCGCCCGTCGGAAGCTGCGTGCAAGGCCGGGGGCCCGCCGTCGGCGCCATGGACCAGCTGGATGGCTTGCACGATGGCGATGTTGCGGATGGGTTGATGGGCATGCCCCCGCGCCAGCAAGGCGGCGAGCTCGGCCTCGGTCAGAGGGGCCACCATCTCGGTGTTGAACACGTTCGGATCGGCCTGATGATGCACGCGCGGAGCGGCGACCGCGTCCTCCACGCTCATGCCGAGGAGCACCACGTCCAGCGCGACCTGCTCCGTCGCCGTGACGATGCGACTACCGCCCGAGGCGCCGACGCACAGCACAGGCCGGCTGGCCGAGTCGAACAAGATGGTGGGCGACATCGAGGAGACCGGGCGCCGCCCGGGCCCAGGGAGGTTGTTGACCCCCCCCACCAAGCCATACGCATTGCGCTCCCCGACCTCCCGCGCGAAGTCGTCCATCTGGTCGTTGAGCACGAAGCCACCAGCGCTGTAGCGTGCGCCGAACGGCAGATTGACCGTGCTCGTGACGGCCGCGACGCTGCCCTCTTCGTCCACCACGCAGAAGTGGCTGGTGCCGGCGTTGTCGGGCTGCTGCGTGTCTCCGGTCGGTTGCGCGAGGGGCAGGTCGTAGACACGTGGGTCGAGCGCCAAGAATGGGTGGAAGCGCAGCGCGCGCTGCGCATCGCGGGTGGGGTCGAGCAGCTGCGCGAGCGGGACGGGCACGTGATCCGGGTCGCCGAAGTAGCGCTCGCGGTCCAGGAAGGGGCCCTTCCAGCTCTCGAGCAACGCGTGCCGCAGCGCGCTCTGGCTCGTGCGGAACACGGGTCGGAGCGCCGCCAGCTGCCGGACACTGCCCAGCATGGTCGTGCCTCCCGCGCTGGGAGGAGGTGCGCTGACCCACAGGTGACCGAACGCGACGGCGCTCACCGGGACACGGCGCACCACCTGGTAGTCTTGGAGGTCGGCGAGGGTCATGCGTCCACCCCGCGCGTTGTTGGCGCGCACGATCGCCCGCCCGATGGGACCCCCATAGACACTGCCACGTCCACCGCGCGCAAAGGCACGCAGGGTGCGCGCGAGCTCGGGCTGGACGAGACGGTCGCCAGCATGCAGCTCCCCGCTCGGTCCGAACCACCGCCGGAGCGTCGCATCGACCCACAGCTGGTCACGGAAGCGCATGGCGGTGTCCGCGAACGCCGCGTCCACCTCGAAGCCACTCTCGGCCAACGCGATGGCTGGCGCGGCCACCGAAGCCAGGCTGGTGCGACCGAACCGCTCCACGAGCTCCACGACCCCTGCGGGCTCACCGGGCACGCCGCTGGCGAGGCCACCGAGCTGCGACGCGGCCGAGATCGGCCCCGTGCCGCCCGGTGGCGCGTCGACGAACATGTCCGGCGTCGCGGCGCGGGGGGCCCGTTCCCGAAAATCGATGAACGTCAGACGGGACGAGACGTCGGCAGCATCGGGGGACGCAGCGCGAGCGCGCGGTGAGTTGTCGTAGTAGAGCGCGAAGCCACCACCGCCGAACCCGGAGCTGGACGGGTTCACCACCCCCAGCGCGAGCAGGGCGGCGGCCGCGGCGTCGGCGGCGTTTCCACCCTCCCGCAGCACCTGCACGGCCGCCTCGGAGGCCAGCGCACGATCACTCGCGACGGCGGCGTGAGCGTAGTGACCTGCGGCCGCTGGGACGCCCACGGGCGGCGTGCCTGCGGCGCGGCGAGCCGGCGCACCAGTGGCTCGAGGGCTGGCGCTCGATGGGTGAGGCGCGGCAGTGCCTCGAGCGGAGGCGCCGCCCGCCTGGGGGACACCAGCATCGGACGATCCGCCTTGCCCGAGCGCCTGCGGCCCCCCCACCAGCCAGAAGCCGAACAGGAGGCCGAGGCCACCCAGCAACCATCTATGGAGCATTGGTCGGGCGAGCATGCCCGACCCTAGCAGTGTCTGAGACGACCCGTCAGCCCGCACGCAGGCCGAGGAGCCTGTCACTCAGCTCAGGCGGGCTTCGGCGGCGCGGACGACGGTGGCGCGACCCTTGTTGGCCCGCTCGTACTCGAGGATGCTCTCGACCTTGGCCAGCGTGGCGGACTGGATGACGCCCGTCGCTTCACGAGCAGTCAGCGCATCGTAGCCACGCACGGGCACGCTCAGCGCCTTGGCGGCCTTGGCAGCCTTCTTGACCTTGGCCGTCTTCGCCGCGGGTAGGGCCACCACGTTGCTCTGCTCGAGGAACTCGATGCGTGCCTCGACCTTCTCATCCAGGTCGCCGAGCGCCTTGTGGACGACACGCAGCACCTGGCCCTCCACCTGACGCGGTGCGGCGCGCAGCTGCGTCACCAGCTCCGCCGCGTCGGGCAGCTGGAGCTCGGGAGCGCTCAGGCTGAGCGTCGGCGCGGGGAGCTCGAGGGCGTCCCGCAGCGCGGCGGCTTCGGACTTCAGCACGCTGGTAGCCTCGAGTCCGGCGGCTTTGGCCTCGCTCCCCGCCTCACCGAGGGCGGCACGGATCTGCTCGAACGCCGTGACGGTGGCGTCGACGGTGGCGTCCACGAAGGCGTTGGTCGCCTGGTAGGTCGTGGTGGCGAAGGCGGCGCCGCTGTCGCGCAGCCGCGTGCCGCTGGTCTTGATCTGGGTCGTGATGTTCTGCACGGGATGCTCCTTTGGTGCGTCGCGGATATGACGCAGTGCGTTAGATTCGAGGTAGACCCTCCTAGCAAGCGCGTCAAGTGGTTCCCGTGCGAAAATGCAAGCATGTTTCGATTGTGCAGGGTTCGTCGCGAGCTGTCACGAGCACCTCTCTTGACGCATCGCGTTACAAGGACTAGCCATCAAGGACGAGGTCCCCCCATGAACCTGATACATTCTGATTCGCTCTTGCAGCTGGTGGCCGGGCTGGCCGTGCTCACCGCGTGGGTCGGTCTGGCAGGCGTCGCCCTCCACGCGTTCCTCCGCCTCGCGCGGCGCGGTCGCATCGGGGCGCGCCCAGGTCGGCGCCGGGTCCAGTCCGGCGTCGGTCGTGAGCCCGCTGGCGAGAACGCACGCTGCCCCGCGCGGAGACGCGAAGGACAGCACACGCTGCCAGGGCCACACACGCTGCCCTGATCCCCCCGACGTTCTCACGCCGCACCCGTCCCGTCAGCGCGACGACATGGGCAGCGCCAGCGGCTGCGACGGCTCACACCCCTGGAGCACCAAGCTGGCGGAGAGGGCAGCGTCTGGACCCGGAGCGGGCAAGGTCAAACAGGGCGCGCAGGCGCACCGCCCCAGCGCATCGGGCCAGCGACCGAGGATCACCGCGGCGCCCGGCACCAGCGTCAGGCAAGGGCTGTCGGCGGGAGGCGTGCAGCCAACGCCCAGCGCCAGCTCGGTGTCCTCCGTCAGGCCCCGCACTTCGACTTGCCGACGGATGGACACCGGGGAAGCGCTCAGGTTGGCGACCGAGGGTACGCCACCAGGCTGAAGGACGAGCTGCACCTCGGGCGGCGGTCCCAGGGGCGCGGGCACGTCCTCCGCGACCTGGGCGGTCGTGGGTTCGATGTGTTCGTGCGCAGGCTCGGAGCCGCCGCACGCCCAGAGCAGCCCGGCGCAGATCCCGATCGTCCATTGCGGCCCCGAAAACATGGTCGGAGCTTGACCCACCGCGGCCCAACCTGCACGTTCGGCCGGTGAGCGCGCACGACATCGCCGCCCTGCGCAGCGCCCTGCTGAGCTGGTACGACTCCGCCAAGCGCGACCTGCCATGGCGACATCGCGCCCACGATCCGTACGCCGTATGGGTATCGGAAGTGATGCTTCAGCAGACGCGCGTGGATACGGTGCTGCCCTACTACGAGCGGTTCATGGCGCGCTTCCCGACGACCCACGATCTGGCGGCCGCCACCGAGGACGAGGTGCTCGCTGCGTTCAGCGGGCTAGGCTACTACCGCCGCGCCAGGCTACTGCACCGAGGGGTGCAGGAGGTCGTGAGCCGCTATGGTGGTGCGGTGCCGGCCGACCCCCGAGCGCGCCTGGATCTACCAGGGGTCGGACGGTACACCGCAGGGGCGCTGGGAAGCGTCTGTTTCGGGCTCGAGGAGCCCATCGTGGACGGCAACGTCACGCGCATCCTGACGCGCATCTTTGGTATCACCTCCGACACAACGGAACCCGCGACGCAGCGCAGCCTCTGGGAGCGGGCGCAGGCCCTCGTGGTGGGCGAGCGCCCTGGCGACTTCAACCAAGCGATGATGGAGCTGGGTGCCCTCGTCTGCAGCGTGAAGCAGCCGCAGTGTGAGGTCTGTCCCGCCAGGACGATGTGTGTGGCACGCGAGCAAGGCATGACCCAGCAGCTGCCTTGCATCCCTCGCAAAGCGCCGCCTCGCCGCGTGTCCCTCGTGGCCGTCGTGGCGCGGCGGGGAGAGCGCGTGGCGATGCTGCGCAGCGACGAAGAGCTCTTCGGGGGCCTCTACGGGCTACCGACGGCGGAGCGTGACGACGACGCGGCTGCGGCTGCGGCCGGGGCGCTCCAGCGGGCGGGGGTCCAGGCGCGACTGAACCCGGCCCCCATCGGCGAGGTGCAACACGTGCTCAGCCACCGCCGGCTGCACGTGCAGGTCTTCGTGGCGACGCACGCGCACGTGGCAGAAGGCAGCCGCGCCCGCCTCATGGGAGTCGACGGCAACGGCGTGGTGAACGAAGCCGACATCGGGGTCGCCAGGCTGACGCACAAGCTGCTTGCGCTCAGCGCTGCAGACCACGCCACAAGCGCCGCCCCCACGCCAGGTAGGCGCTCACCACGACCACGTGGCCGAACACGCGCAGCGCAGTGAGAACGATCGCGATGGGTCGCGGGTCCCAGATCTGCACCGCCATGCGGCCTGTGATCGCGGCATAGACCAGCACGGTGAACAACAAGGCGTGACCCGCACACAAGGCGGGGACGAACCAGCGCGGCGCCTGGTCGGACCAAGCCTGAGGCAGCCAGACGGGCACGACCAGCGCGATCAGGCCATGGAGCAGCGCCGCCTCGCGGAGCTGTTGCACGGGACCTGGCAACATGGCGAGTGCGAGCGGCGTGTAGGGCGCCTGGCGGGCGAACAGCTCACACGCGGCGGCCAAGGCTCCCAACGCGAGCAATGCGAGGGCCAGGCGGAGGACGGAGTGCTGGTCGCGACGAAGAGGCATGGACGAGGCGGGCCATGCTAGCAGCATGTGGGCGACCTGGCCTGCAGTCGACGGAGGCCCGGGCGCCGTCCGGCCGAGGCCGCCGTGGCGCGCCCCCTTCGACGAGGGGTCGAGGCCCACATGGACCCTGGGTACGGCGGCGCGGCTTGCGACGCTGAGGTGATGAACGAGGCGCATGGTTGGTCTGTGCGCTATCGTGGGCCATGCGCATCTTGCTGGTTCGTCATGGTGAGGCCGTGCCCTACGACACCACGCCCGTCGACGAGCGACGGTGGCTGACCGAGAGGGGTCGCGCGGGCGTCCGCGCCGTGGCCTACGCCCTGGCAGAGAAGGGCCTTCGGTTCACACGGGTGTACACCAGCCCCCTGGTGCGGGCCGTCCAGACCGCCGAGATCCTGGTGCAGCACGTCCATCCCGCTTGCGACGTTCCGGTCCTCGTGCACGTCCCGCTCTCCGCCGAGGAAGGCAGCCCCGCGCAAGCATTGGCGGTGCTCGACTCGGCACGCCCGGACGACACGGTGGTGCTGGTGACCCACATGCCCAAGGTCAGCGCGCTGGCGGCACAGCTGAGCGGGGGTCAGCGCTTCTCCGGCTTCGAGACTGGGGCGGCCTGTCTGATCACGCGGCAGCAGGGGTCTGCCCAGGTGGAGTTCATGATCGACCCATCGCGCCTGGACTGATCCCCGGGTGTGGCGCGGCGAGGAGCCGACCCCTTCCGTGCGACGCTCCCTGCGTGAGCGTGTTCGTCCCCGGGTCGCCAGCAGGCACCCTCGGAAGAGCGGGCGCGGTTGGCGGGCCCAACGTGTCATCGGTGCTGGGTGGTGGGGCTGGTGCTTGCCCAGGTTCTGGGGGCGCTGTGGGGTCCGGCTGCAGCCCTGGTGTCGCGGGTGTCGCGGGCGTCGCGGGCGTCGTGGGCGTCGTGGGTGTCCCGGTCGTGTCCTCTGGAGGCGCGCGGCGCGGCTCCTCGAACGCGTCCTGCACCGTCGGCTCGGGGACCGGCGGCATCAGGGGCTGCAGGGCCGTCTCGGTCAACAGCCGCGCCAGGACACCCACCGCGAGCACCAGAAAGGGGACCAAGAACGACATGCTCGGACCCATGCCCATGGCCAACCGCGCTGACGTGCGGAGCGTGGTCAGCAGCCACACGCCTCCCGCCACCGCGACGAGCACGTACAAGGTCGGCTCGAACAAGCCACTCACCAACATCAGGTTCGCGACGAGGTCCGAGGGGAGGAGCCCTCCAGCCATGAGCGACGGCAGCAACAGCACGACGAACGCCCGGTAGAGCACCGTACGCCAGGCCACCGCGCGCGCCGGCACGTCCGGCTGACCGAAGGCGTTGCCGAGGCTCGCGAACGCCAGACCCATGCCCCCGAGCTGGATGGCGCCGAGCAGCACCCCGAGCGACATCGCGCGAGCCAGGTCGAGGGCGATCACGGTAGACGCCGCGGCGTCCGCGATGGCCACGTGGTGCTCGCCGAACACCAGCGTCCGAGTGTACGGAATGATACCCTGGAGGGCCGCGAGAGGCAGCCACGTCACAAGCGCGAACCCGAGCGCGGCGCGCACGTCGCCATGGCCCAGCGCAGGCGCGACGGTGGTAGGAGAGAAGGCCTGTCGCAGTGTGCCGAGCAGTCCGGCACCAAGGCTCACCCCCTCGATCTCCCAGGGGATGGGAGGCGCGATCTCCGTGGGATAGGCCATGACGCAAGCATGGCAGCGCCGCTGCGTCGGCTGCCAACACGTGAAGCAGGCGGGTCGAGCACAGCGCGGGCAGAGCAGGACCGCCCGACGCTCCACATGCACCGCGCAGGTGTCGCCCGCCCGGGGTGGGGTCAGCTCGTCGTCGGGAGCGTCGTGCACGCATGCCACTCTATCAGCGGCGCCCCGTCGTGGGGCGTCGAAGTCGCTGCGAGCCGGAGTAGATCGTGGTACAACGGCAGCGTTCCATGCGCGCGATGCGCGCCGCCGGTTCCCAGGGGGCCACGGTGAATGAATCGCAACAGGCAGCGTCCACAGCCAATATCAAACGGGAAGCTGCCCTGAAAGAACGGGAGCTCGACGCCGAGCTCGTCACCCGCGTGCAGGCGGGGGACCGCGACGCGTTCCGCGAGCTCTTCGAGAAGTACCACCGACGCGCTTTTGCGGTGTCGTTGGGCGTCGTGAAGAACAAACAGGACGCCATGGACGTCGTTCAGGACGCGTTCATCAAGGTCCACCACCACATCCACACGTTCCAGGGCTCGTCGAGCTTCTACACGTGGCTCTACCGCATCGTCATGAACCTCTCCATCGACCACATCCGCCGCGTCAGCCGCAAGAAGGGCGTCGACTACGACGACTCCATCTCGCGCGAGGGGCAGGTCGCGGGCGATGGCGCGCTGCTCCCGACCATCCAGGGCAGCAACCCGGCCAAGACCCTCATGCGCCAGGAGCTGACGGAGGCCATCCGAGCCGCGCTCGACACCCTGCCGGAGTACCACCGCGAGGTGATCATCCTGCGCGAAGTGGAGGGGCTGAGCTACGAGGAGATGGCCGAGGTGCTGGACGTCCCCAAGGGCACCATCATGAGCCGGCTGTTCCACGCGCGCCGCAAGATGCAGGAGCAGCTCGCGGACTATCTGCAGGGCGACCTCGAGGTCAGGGAGTGACACCATGAGCACACCACGCATCGACGACACGCTGCTGCAACGCCTGCTGGACCAGGACGCGGACCTGAGCGATCAGGAGCGGGACGACGCGCTGGCCATCTTGGCCGAATCGGAGGTCGACCAGGGTCGCGTGCGCGTGCTGGAGCGCCTGAGTCAGTTCGTCGCCGACGTCAGCGTCGAGGACGGCGCGCTGCTGAGCGAAGCCGAGTCGAGCCAGATGTTCGATCACGTGTGGGCCACGGTGACCAGCGCAGATGGTAGCGGCTCGGCGACCGGCCTGGACGCGAGCGGGGAGCCGGCTCCTGGGGACTCCGGCGTGTCCGACGGGCGCAAGCGCCCAAAGCTGCGCCTGATCGAGGGCGAGGGTCTGGGGACGCTCCCGCCGAACTCCAAGAAGATCGCGTTCGAGCCCAAGTTGGGCCCGGATGCCGCACCGCCGACGCCCGCGTCGCAGCCAGCCCCGGCGGCAGACTCGGGCGCCAAGTGGCCTGGTCTCGTGGCGGTCGCCCTCCTCGCGGCGGCTGCGGTGGCGGCTCTCGCGCTACGACCAGAACCCACGGGGCGGCCCGCGCCGGTCGCCGAGGTGATCGCCCCGGAGGCGCCAGCGCCAATGGTCGTCGAGGACGAGCCGGAGGTCATCGTGGCCAGCCACCACGGCACGGAGGTCGAGGAAATCGACTTCGGTGCGAATATGGGTACGGTCTTCCAAGTCCCAGGTGAGCGCAACGTGCCGGTGGCCGTTGTGTGGATCAGCGACGAGGAGTTCGTACGGTGAAGCAGCTCAGGACGACCAAGACTTTGCTCTCGATGCTCGCAGGGTTGCTGCTGCTGGCCCCCGTGGTGGGCGCCGCGCAGACCCCGGCCGTGCACGCCGACGTCGTGGTCATCCTGGCAAAGGAAGAGCCCGGCGCGGTGGACGCCAGCCTGGCGGGTCTGAGCGCGCTGCAGCGCCCACCGTTCAACACGTTCCGCTCCATGCAGGTCCTGTCTCGCCCACGCGTCACGCTGCGCACGGATCAGGATGCGGACATCTCGCTGCCGAACGGGCGCCAGCTGCGCATTCGCGTGCAGCAGGTCATGCCAGACGGGCGGCTGCGGGTGCGCGTCAGCATCAACCGGCCGAACCAGTCGGACTACCTCCCGCTACTGCAGGTGCTGGCGTCGCCCGGCGACCCTTTCTTCGTGGCCGGACAGGCGCACGACGGTGGCACGCTGGTGATCGGGATCACGCTGGGCACCTGAGATTGCGGTCGCGCGGCTGGAGCTGATCACGCGCGACGGGGTCCTGGCCACGGCCGAGGGGCGGGGACGCCACGCTACGATCGAGGCGGAGGTGGACGCGGAGGTGAGGCAGGGGGCATCGCCCGACGAGGCGCCCTCTGGCGCGAGCTCGACGCGTCGAGCGCCGCGGCGGTCAGCGACCCAGGCTGCGCGTGGCAACGAGCAGGAGCTCATGCAGCGCGTCGGGGGCGTCGACGTGCACCCAGTGACCTGCCTCGGGAACGACGTGCAGGTGGACCCCGTCGTGCTCCCGTGTTGCGAGCTCGATGCGCGCTACGTCGGCTGCGCTGAGCACGGAGGAGCGCCCGCCCACGATCATGTGGACCTGGCCGCGCCCACGCGGTCGCTCGACCGCAGCCCACGTGTCCGTGTCGTAGTAGCTCGCCAGCAGCGCCTCGACCTCGTCGAGGTCCAACGGGAAGTCACGCTCCCCAGCTGGGGTGCGGCGCAGGTTCATGGCGAGCCAGAGCGCGATGGGTCGACTCAGGCCCGCGGCCTCGATGGCCGAGACGAACGCCTCACGGCTCGCCACTGGGAAGGAGAGGTCCCGCAGGGTACGGAGGATCTGCGCCGTCTCTTGCACCCGCGCTGGCTCAGTTGCGCCGCTCCGGGTTGCAGGTGCGTCTGGGGCGCGCTCCCGGCCGGGCGACGAGTCGACGACGATCAGCGCGTCCAGCGGGTCACTGCGGTCGCTGGCGTACTGCATCGCGACCTTCCCGCCAAAGCTGTGCCCCAGCACCCCGCGCACCGGTGCGGCGAGGACGGCCTCGAGCGCCACCAGGTCACGGGCTGCTTCGGCGATGGTGGGCGCCCCCGGCAGGCCGAGCGAGTCGCCATGGCCCCGCAGGTCCACCAACACCGCAGCCAGCTCTGGACGCTCGTCCACGAGCTTGCGCGCGACGCCGCGCCAGTTCGCGCGGGTGCCCAGGATGCCGTGCAGGAAGAGCAGGCTGCGGGTGGGTGTGCTCCCGTCGGCCTGGACGATGGTGTGCGCAGGGATGGCCACGGGCCGCCATGTAGCAGCCCAGCCCGAGAATGCACCCAACAACCGGGTGGCGGCCCCGCGTGCGGTCGACGTCAGTCGTCCGGGTCGCTGCGGAGGCTCCGACGGGTCATGTCGACCGTCATGGCCTCGGGGGGCTGACTCACCTCGGTGTGCGCTTCGCTCAGGACCACCTCGCTGACGATGGCCCCGTGCGTGCGCCACCACGTGCGTGAGTCCTGGGTGCGCCAGACGTGGGCGTCCGCGCAGGTGTCGAGCATGAGCGCGAATTCCCGTGCGTTTTCGGGGCGGTCCTCCGGGTTCTTCGCGAGCGCCGCCAAGAGCACCCGCTCGAGGTCCGCCGCGACGGGTCGACCCAGGCGGGAGGAGGGCGACTCGGGGGCCGCCTTGAGGTGCTGGGTGATGGTGTCGACCGCCGTCTTGCCCTGGAACACGGGCGTCGCCGTCAACAAGAAGTAGCCCACGGCGGCGACCGAGTACAGGTCGCTGCGGGCGTCGAGCTGTTTGGGGTTGGTGACTGATTCGGGCGCCAGGTACAGCGGCGTGCCGGCGAAGTTGTCCGTGCCCGAGAGGTCCTTCTCCGAGTCGCGGGGCGAGAGGCGCTTGACCAACCCGAAGTCGAGCACCTTGACCACGTCCGCCACGCCGCCGCGCTCGCACAGCATGATGTTGGCTGGCTTGATGTCCCGATGGATCAAGCCGACGTCGTGCGCTTCGGCGAGGGAACCGAGCACCTGCTGGAGGATGTGGATGACGCGGGCTGCAGGGAGTGGCCCCACCGCGCTGATGAGCGCCTGCAGCGTGACCCCTTCGACGTGCTCCATGGCGTAGTAGAAGGCGCCCTCGGGGGTGAGCCCGTAGTCGTAGATGGCGATGGTGTTGGGGTGCGTCAGCTGTGCCGTGAGCTGCACCTCGCGCTCGAAGCGGGCGAGGTCCTTCGCGCGGCGGCGGTCTTCACGGAGCAGCTTCACCGCCGTGGGGCGCCGCAGCATGGCGTGACTGGCGCGGTAGACCGTGCCCATGCCTCCCTCGCCGAGGCGGGCCTCGAGTTTGTACTGCCCTACCTGCGAGCCCTCGAGGCTCGCGGGCTTGCGGAGGTTGGAGACCGACCGCGACAGGCGCAGCGACACGAGCAAGGCCACCACCAGCGCCAGCCCCACGACGGCCAAGAGGCCATTGCGCTGCTGATGCACGCTGGCCAGCACATCCTCCCGCGCGAGCGCCGAGAGGACGTTCAAGGTGCGCGATCCGCCGAGCGGGAACTGGCGGGTCACGCCCACGAACGTATCGTCGTCCAAGGACACGGGACCTTCGTCGACGGGCGCCCCCGCCAGCTCCGCCAGCGCCGTGATGTGCAAGGCCTCGGGGGTCGGTAGGCCCGCTGCGAAGCGCTGCGCGATGGCGTCCGCGTCGAGGGGTCCCGGGAGGCCGATGACGTGGTGGTCGAGCGTGACGGCCACCCAGCCGCGTTCCTTGATGCGGATGGCGGACGTGAACCGGCTGAGGTCGAGGAGGGTGATGTCGAACGCGACCACCGTGGGCTCCCGGGGCGAGTTGGCAGCGCGGCTGACGGTGATGCCGGGTTCGCGGGTGGTCTGGAACGTGTAGGGCTCGGTCCAGTGGACGACGTCGGGGCGCGAGAGCGCGCCTCGGAACCACGGTCGCTCACGAGGGTCGTAGGGCGTCTCCTCGATACGGCGGCTCACCTCGTTGCCGCTGGCGTCGTAGTAGATGCGTTGGTTGCGACGTACCCCCAACTCCGGGTCGGCGATGCGCACCAGACGGTTCTCGAAGCGACCGTCGAGGTGCACCAGCAACATGTACTCGTCGCCGCTCTCGGTCGCGACGAGCATGGACGAAACGGAGGGCGAGTGCCGTAGGAGCGGCAGGAATCGCGCGTTCAGCGCGCTCACGTCGTGCACGTCGAGGGCGCCCTCGGAGGCCCACTCGTGGGCGGTGGCGAGCAGCGCCTCGGTGGGCTCGAAGAAGCGCTGCAGCTCCGCGACGGTGCGCGCGCCCGCCTGGGCCAAGAGACCCGTGGTGAGCTCGTCCGCGTCGCGCCGTGCGCTCGAGAGCGCGAGCGCCATGGCCGCGCCGCCCGTGACGAGGGTCAGGCTGAGCAGCGTGATGATCAGGCGGGAGCGCACTGCGCGAGGATAACCCCGATGGCTCGTTCGTTGGCGCGCGTCGTGCGCGGGGGCGCGGGTCCGACGGACGTCAGCCGGGAGGCTGCTCGTCGTCCGCCGGTGGACGGCGCGTGCCCCGCAAGCCGAGGATGTGGAGGGCCTCGGGAGAGCGCGAGAAGACGACCTCGGAGCCGATGTCGACGTTCTGGACGCGGTTCTCGCCGTCGAAGTAGAGCCGTCCCTCGCGAATGAGACTCACGAACGCGAGCTCCTCGTCCGCAGCGAGGACGCCCTTCTGGAGCTGGAGGCGCGTCTCGCCCCGGTGGTACGGCTCGCGCACCACGTACTGGATGCGCTGCGAGCCAATGGGCAGCACGCGACCGCCTGCGCTGCGCACGGCCGCGGTGGAGCCCGCGGCGGGGCCCGCCCAGATGCCGCTCGACATCTGCGACTCCTCGACGTCACCACGGCGCAGCAGGTAGCGCGTGGTGGCGGCGGGGCAGGCGTGGCAGAAGAGCACGTCGTTGAGCACCCGGGTGTGCACGACCTCGCCGTCGACGCCGACCTGCATGCGGTTCAGCTTGGTGGAGCGCATATCGCCCGCGAGGGCCGCCTCGAGCAGCTCGCCCACCTGCCCCGAGTCGCCCGCGCAGAAGTAGCCGACGCTGGTCTTCGGAGCCGAGTTGATGGCGATCATGGGCGTGTCGGCGCCCACCATGTGCGACGCCCAGAGCAGCGTCCCATCGCCGCCGAGCGTGACGACCAGGTCCCACTCGTGCTCGGGCTCTGGGGAGTACGCGTGCCGAAAGCGGGCGTCGGCGCCGAGCTGCTTGAGCACGTCCTTGGCCCGCTCGAGCGTGGCCAGGTGCGCCTCGTGTGCCTCGAGCAGGGACGCTACGCTACGGTGCCCCTGGTCCAGCAGCGCCTGGATGCGCTGGCTCTTCCCACCACGGAAGCGCTGATAGGTGGTGCGCTTGTAGATGACCAGGACGCGCGGAGCGCTCATGTCGGTTGCCCTCGGGACGCCCGGGACGCCACGAAGCGACGCAGGGCGACCTCGGTCTTGGCGTCCTGGATGTCGCCTCGGTCCACGGCGGCGATGGCGTCCGCCAGGCTGACGAAGAGCAGCCTGCTGCCCTCCTCGACCGGCGAGCCGTCGAGCGTGGGGTCGCCCACGGTGCAGCCATCGAGCGAGGCCACCACGTAGTGGAGGCGCTCGGCGAGGACACCCGGGCTCAGATAGGTCATGCGCCCGAGAGGCTCGAAGCGCTCTTCGGGGACGACGTAGCCGGTCTCTTCGAGGGTCTCGCGCGCTGCGCACGAGCGGACCCCGGGGAGCACGCCGTCCACGCTCACACCCGCTGCCTCCTCGGGCTCGATCAGACCAGCGGGCACCTCCCACAGGACGCTGACGGTCTGGGTCTCGGCGCGGGTGCGCACGCCCAGCGGTGGGCGCAGCGACGAGCGGATGCACACCTCGACGCCATCGGGGCCCGTGCGGTGGAGCAACATCACCACGGCGTCGAGGGCGGCGCGGTCGACCACGTCATACGGGTACGGGGCGCTCTCGGTGCCGTCCTGATAGCGGTTCTTCAGCCGCAGCCGGCGCAGCTTGAGGAACCCCTGGTCACACCGCGCGGTAGCGCTCTGGTCGTCGACGACCTCGATGGAGATGGACGGCGTCTGCCAGTCGGCGTGTCTGGTCATGGGGAGGTCCCGGGAGAGCTGGGGGCGGGGCGCCACGCGAGGGCGATGCCGGGAGCGTACAACGTGACCGCGCGAGAACCGAAGAGGCGGGTGACGTCGAGCCCGATGGTCACGCGCAGGCGTGCACGGGACGCGGCGTCTCCGAGGCCGATGGCGGCGTGCAACCCGCCGCCGAGGAAACCGCCCCCTCCGAGCTCGGCGCGCGCCAGGGTGCCCCACGCGCCTGCCCCGAACCACGCGCCACCGCGTAGACGCGCTTCGAAGCCGACACGGCGACCCGCGTCGGGGAAGAGCCCCGCGATGAGGCTGGCACCAAACGGGACGAACACGCGCGTGCTGTCTGCCTCGCCGCCGACGACACCCACTCCCACCGTGCCGCCGAGCGACAGCCACGGTGCCGCGCGCAACACGTGCAGGAGGTCGAGCTGGATGGCCCCTCCAACGCCCGCGCCCTCGCAGCCGTTGGCGAGACAGTCGTGCTGCAGGAGGACGGGCGCGGCGAGCACCCCCGCAGGCTCGCGGTCCGCTTGGGCGTTGGCCGCGCGGACGCCCGTCAGGAGCATCGTCGCAACCACGGCGAGGGCACACAGCGCGGGGGCGAGCGCGTGCCCGGGGTCCATCCCGAAGGCGCGCGCCCTGCTGCAGAGGCGAGCGCACAGACTCGCCCGCGATCGCGACGAGGGCGAGCGCCGCACGCCGCGCGTCGACGCGCGCGGGACGTCCCTCAAGGCGCTGCCCCGAGCTGCGCGCGGCGCCTGCGCGTCACGACTGCGGGATCTTCTTGGCGTCTTCGAGGAAGCGCGCGAGCCCGAGGTCGGTGAGGGGATGCTGCACGAGGCGCAGGATGACATCGCGGGGGAGCGTGCCCACGTGCGCGCCGAGCATCAAGCATTCGACGACGTGGCGCGGGTGACGGATGCTGGCGGCGAGCACCTTGGTCTTCAGGCCGTAGTTCGCGTAGCAGGTGACGAGCTGCTCGATGAGCTCCATGCCGTCGCCGCTCACGTCGTCCACGCGGCCGATGAACGGGCTGATGTACGTGGCGCCGGCCTTGGCCGCGAGCAGGCCCTGGGTGACGCTGAAGCAGAGGGTGACGTTGGTCTTGATGCCCTCGGAGGTGAAGGTCTTCACGGCCTTGAGCCCGTCGGCGATGAGCGGGACCTTGACCACCACGTTCGGATGGAGCTGCGCCAGCTCGCGGCCCTCGCGGACGATGCCCTCGTAGTCCGTGGCCAGCACCTCGGCGCTGATGGGACCGTCGACGATCTTGCAGATGTCGACGATGACGTCCTTGAGCGGGCGCCCGACCTTGGCGATGAGGGAGGGGTTGGTGGTGACGCCGTCGACGACGCCCATGGCCGCCACATCGCGAATCTCGTCGAGGTCGGCCGAATCGATGAAGATCTCCATGGGCGAGGTCATAGCCCGAAAGTGGGGCCGCGCCTAGCCTCCTTCCTACTGCGTGGGTGGGGGTGGGTGGGGCCTGTCTGGAGTACGCTGGGCCGGGTGGTCGTGCGGAGGGCGCCGGGCAGCCCCGCGGCGGGGTCGGTCGCGCTGGCGCTCCCTTTGGTGCCTCCCCCATTTCTACGCGCTGCAGCGCAGCGCGTGAAATGGGGCCCCCCCAATCCCCTTGCTGGGGCTGCCCGGCGCCCTCCGTGCGGCTTGGCGGGTGCGTGGGTGGACGGCCGGGGCCTCGCCGGGAGGGCGGAGCTGGGCGCTCTTTCGGTGGGGGCTGGTGGGGCCCGGTTGAAGATGGGCGGGGCCGGTTGGGGCGCTTGGATGGTGTGGGCTCGGCGGTGGGACGCGGGGCTCGGGCGGGGCCTCTTGGATGGGTGTGCGGCTCGGCGCGCGCGGCGGTGGGACGCGGGGCTCGGGCGGGGCCGGTCGGCGCGCTCGGATGGGTGTGGGGCTCGGCTGGCTCGGCGGTGGGACGCGGGGCTCGGCGGGGGCCTCTTGGATGGGTGTGGGGCTGGCCCGCTCAGCCGTCGGGGAAGGGCTTGTAGCGGACCTCGACGATCTCGAAGCGCGTCACTCCGCGGGGGCGGGTGACTTGGACTTCGTCGCCTTCCTCGCGCCGGAGGATGGCCTTGGCCATGGGGGAGTCCATGCTGATGAAGCCGCGCTTCGCGTCGAACTCGTCGGGGCCGACGATGCGGATGCGGAGCTCTTCGCCGTGCTCGCTCTCGAGGTGCACGTAGGCGCCGAAGTAGACCTTGCCGTCGTCGCGGGCCTCGTCGGGCTGTACGACCGTGACGGCGTTCAGGCGCTGGCCGAGGTGGCGCAGGCGGCGGTCGATCTCGCGCAGCTTCTTCTTGCCGTAGATGTACTCGGCGTTCTCGGAGCGGTCGCCCTCGGCGGCGGCTTCGGCCACGCCCTTGACCACCTTGGGGCGCTCGACGCGGTAGAGCTGCTCGAACTCGGCGCTGAGCCGGGCGTAGCCCTCTTGCGTGATGTAGCCGGAGCGCGGCTCGACGGGTTTCGGCGTGCGTTGTCCCATGACCGGACGATCCTCAGAGCATGGGGGAGAACAGGCGCGCCGTGGAGGCCAGCAGGCGACGTGGCAGCGGGTCGGCGTTGAGCGTGGCCATGTCGAGGGGCCGGGCGCGCGCGACGTCTTCGGCGAACACCGCCGCCAGCTGCTCGGCGACGCGACGGTCGTACATGACGACCACCACCTCGAAGTTCAGCCGGAAGCTGCGGTTGTCCATGTTGGCCGTGCCCACGATGGCGAGGTCGTCCACGACGAGGGTCTTGGCGTGCAGCACGGGCGCCTCGAGCTCGTGGATGATGACCCCGGCGGCGAGCAGCTCGGGGTAGTAGCTGCGGGCTGCGGCGGCGACGATGGGTTGGTCCCCGGCCGTCGGCAGCAGCAGCTCCACGCGTACGCCGCGCATGCCCGCGACCGAGAGCGCGTTCATCATGGCCTCGTCGGGGACGAAGTACGGCGTGGTGAGCTGGATGCGGCGCTTCGCGGCGGTGATGGTCGAGAAGAAGAGCTTGTGGATGGCGTCGATGTTCTCGTCGGGTCCCGACGACACGACCTGCACGGGGACGTCTTGCAGCTGACCGCGTGCGCCGGTGTCCCGTGCGGGCGCCAGCATGAGCTTGGGCGCGTCGCCGCCCGCGTACTGCCAGTCTTCGTAGAACACGCGCGCGAGCCCCTCGACCGCGCTGCCCTGCAAGCGCAGGTGCGTGTCCCGCCAGGCTGCCTCGCCCGCGAACTCGGCGCTGTGGTTGTCGGTCAGGTTCATGCCGCCGGTGAAGCCGATGCGCCCGTCGATGACCGCGATCTTCCGGTGGGTCCGGAAGTTGGTCATGGTGGGGCGCCAGGTGGTCCAGTTCACGCCGTTGAACGGGCGCACCTCGCCGCCGGCCGCGCGCAGCGGCGCCCAGAACTTGGCCTTGGCGTTCCCGGAGCCGAGTCCGTCCACGATGACGCTCACGCGGACGCCCGCCGACGCGCGCTCCGTGAGCAGGTCGCGGATGCGGGTCCCGATGTGGTCGGGCTCCCAGATGTAGTACTCCATCAGGATCTTCGAGCGCGCACCCGCTATCGCGGCACACAGGGCCTCGTACTTGGCGACGCCCCCGAAGAGCAGGTCGACGTCGGCCCAACGTAGCGTCGCGGCCTCGCCCACCGCGTTCTCGAGCAGGCTCACGGTGGGCGTGTTGTCCGCGATGTCGCTGGGCAGGGTGCAGCGCTCGAGGTCCGCCTGCTGCTTGCCCACTACGCTGCGCGCCCGGTGGCGTCGTCGCTTGCGGCGGTCGAAGCGACGCGGGCCCAGGAACACGTAGATCAGGAAGGCCACCACCGGCAGCGCAGCGAACGTGACGATCCACGCGATGGTCGCCTGGGACGAGCGCCGCTCGAGGATGATGTAGCCGCTCGACAGGACCACCCACACGACCTGCAGCGCGGTCAAGATGGCGAGGCCCGTGGGTGGCAGGTCGAAGGTCGGCATGCTCAGGAGGCGGGGGCGGCCGCGTAGGAGCCGAGCAGCACGCCGCGCTCGACGAAGTCGGCCAGCAACGCGGACAGCCGCTCGAGGAAGGTCTCGTCGATGGCGACGTCACGGGCCTTGGTGACGGCCTGGACGCGCTCGGCGAGCGTGCCCTCGCCGTCGACGAACGCGTCGAGCAGGGCGGCGGCGATGTCGTTCAGCACCCACGTGGAGGGTCGGTCGTCCAGCCGCCGGTACACGGCGAGGTTGGCGGGCTCGGGGGTGGGGGTGTCTCCGCGTCGATCGACCCGATGCTGCACCCGCAGACGACGCAGCGCTGGCGTGGTGGCCGGCGGCAGCTCGAAGCTGAGCGGCACCACGGGCGCCGCGGGCTCGGACTCGAGGTGCTGGACCGTCCAGCGCGCCAGCTCGAAGCGGCACAGCTCGGGGACGTGCGCGGGCAGGTCGTCCGAGAAGCGCGCGAGCGCGAACGCCCCGAAGTGCTCCGGGACCTCACGAAACCAGCGCGTGCGCGGCGGGGCCTCGGCGAAGAACTCGGTCAGCAGGGCCGCCGTCGCGTCGTCGCCCAGCGCGCGCAGGGTGCGTGGGAGCGCGGCGCGTACGACCTTGTCGAGGCGATGGCGCACCATGTTGCGGTAGATGCGGAAGCGCTCGGGCGAGCCGAGGGCCGTGAGGTCGTCCTCGCTCGGGCTCGGGTCGAAGAACACGCGCAGGGCCGCCTCCTGGTAGGCCCGCAGGCTCATGTCTGCGGGGCCGCTCACGCGCAGGCCTCCGCGGTGCACACGCGATCGACGATGGCCTGCAGGCGGCGCAGCTCGTCGAGCTGCTCGGCGAGGGGTGGGATGTTGTTGTCGCGCTCCAGCAGGATGGGCTTGCTCCCGCTGCGGCGCAGGGTGTGCTCCAGCAACGAGTAGACCCCCTCGGGTACGGGCTCGCCGTGTGTGTCGATACGCAGGCCGTCCTCGCGCACCAGGTGCCCCGCCACGTGCATCTGCACCACGCGGTCGACCGGCACGCGATCGATCCAGGCGCGCGGGTCGAAGCCGAAGTTCTGGCTGTTCACGTAGACGTTGTTCACGTCCAGCAGCAGCTGCGCGCCGGTGCGCTTCAGGATCTCGCAGAGGAAGTCGACCTCGGCCAAAGGGTCGCTGCCCATGGCCGCGTAGTAGCTGACGTTCTCGAGCGCCACCGGCAGCCCGAGCGCGTCCTGCGCCTCCATGATGCGCTGGCTCACGACGCTGACGGCCTCGTCGGTGAACGGCAGCGGCAAGAGGTCATGCGCGAAGACTCCGTCCACCGACCCAAAGCAGGCGTGGTCCGAGTGCCAGGCGACCTCGAGGTCGGTCAGGAAGCTGCGCAGCTCGCGCTGATAGCGCGGGTCACACGGCTCGAGGGCGCCGAAGCACATCGTCAGGCCGTGCGTGACGACCGGCCACGACTCGCGGGCGCGCTCGAGGATGCGCGCGAAGCGGCCGCCACGCTCGATGTAGTTCTCCGGGTGCACCTCCACCCAGCGCACCTCGGCGGGGAGCTCTGCGAGCAGTGCCTCCGAGTTGCCCATACGGAGGCCGATGCCGACCCCGCTGACTGCGTCATGTGCTCGTGTCATCGCGTCCGCCGAACCCTACCGCAAAGGAAACAGAAACGCCGCGATGACCAGAGCCACCGCGGCGCGTCCAGTGGGCTACGGCGTGATCAGCCGCAGGAACCCTCGCCACAGGACGCCTCGCCCTCGCCGGAGCAGGACGCCTCGGGCTCCTCGGTGGCGCCGGAGCAGGACGCCTCGGTCGCGCCGGAGCAGGACGCCTCCGTGGCGGTCTCGCCACCCGTGCTGGACTCCTCGCCCTCGGGGCTCTCGGAGCTGCAGCCCGCGGTGAAGCCGAGCGCGGCGGTGGCCATGGCGATGATGGTGTGCTTGAGAGCGGTGTTCATACGTATCCTCCGACTTGCGTCGCTGTCTCGTCTCGTGGACCAGGGTTGATGGCACTCGTGGTGCCGAAGCGGCGAGGGTGGTAGCCCGCGCCGCAATCTGAGTGGAGCGAACGCTAGCCGTCCGCGCCGTTCGTGTAAAGTCCTCGTCGAGCGAGGACCTCTGCCTCGGGTATGCCGCAGCGAGGGCCCCTGTTTCACGAATTTCTCGGGTTGGCGCGCGACGCGCCGCGAGAGACACGCCCGGAGCGCGCGTAAGTGACCAAGATCAAGAATGAAAACGGCCGAGCTCGGCGCTCGGCGGCGCTCGTGGTTTGGGTGTGCATGTGTGCACTGGGGTGCGCGTCTGGCGTTCCTGGACACGGGAGCGCCCCGACCGCAGACGTCGACTATGTCGTGACGCCCAGCTCGGACCTGGCGAGCTTCGGGGTGTCTGCCTGCGCCAACCAATCCGTGACATACCGGCCGTGGGCCGCGCCTTGGTCGCGCATCGAGGTCACGGAGGGCGCGCGCGTGGACGACACACTCCAGCCGAGCGCACGCGGCTGCGTCGCGTACCGAGTGGATCTGGTGGCGGGCCGCAACACGCTGATCGGCACGGAAGCCGTGTCCAGCGCGCACTCGGAGTGGATGCTGCGGCCGTCAGGCGCGATCGGCACGGTGCGCGTAGGCTTCGTCCTGCCGCCGGGGTTCGCGGTCGCGAGCGCCTGGCCGAGCGCGGTCGGCGCGTGGGGGACCACGCTCGGTGGACCCGACACGCATCGCAGCCGCGACGCCCCACGGGTGGGCGCGCTCGGCGCCGAGGCGGTCGCGTCTGGAGCGTCGCGGCTGGACGCGTCCTTCGTGCTGCCCCCGCTCGCGCTCGAGCTCCCGAGCGATGTGCTGGTCGGACACTTCGAGCACAGCACGCGCGACGTGGGGGGCACGCAGCTGCAGGTCGCGCGCGTCGCGGGCACGCTGCCTCACACGCAGGCGCAGCTGGTGGAGCACATCGCGCAGGCCGTCGGCATGGTGGGGTCCGTGGGGGGCCGCTTCCCGAGCGAGCGGATCCTGGCGGTGGTGTGGCCCGCCCCCAGCGATCAGCCCGTGCAGTTCGGTCTCACGAAGCGCGGCGGGGGCGCCTCGATCCTGCTGTTCTTCGGAGAGAGCGCGCCCGCCGGGTCTCTGGCAGCGGACTGGGTGACGGTGCACGAGCTGTCGCACCTCCTGCACCCGCTGGTGCCCGGGGCGGATCGCTGGTTGAGCGAGGGCATCGCTACGTACTACCAAGAGGTCCTGCGCGCGCGGGCTGGCTGGCAGACTCCCGAGCAGGCGTGGACGCGGATCGCCCAAGGCTTCCGAACGGGTCGCCTGGGAGGCACGGGGCGCACGCTGCGCGAGGAGGCGCTGGCCATGCACGAGACCGCCGCGTACACGCGCGTGTACTGGGGCGGCACGGCGTTCGCGCTGGCGGCCGACATGGAGCTGCGCGCACGCGGCAGCTCGCTCGACGCGGGCATCGCGCGGTGCGTGCGCGAGGTGCAGCGCACGTCACGCCCGGTCCCCGCGGGACGCATCCTCGCGGTGTTCGACGAGGCCCTGGTGCCCCTCGGCGCCGAGTACGGAGACCGCAGCGAGTGGCCGCCCACGGACGACCTCTTGGAGCGCCTCGGGGTGCGCTGGTCCAGCGCGGACGACGACGCGACCGTGGAGCTGGTGGACGCCCCCGAGAGCGCGCTGCGCGATGCCATCATGCGCCCGCGCCGTTGACCGGCGAGCGATCAGCGTCGGCGAAAGACCGAAGCCTCCGCCGACGTTCGCCCACGCGTCAGCGGCGTCGGCTGCTGCGGCGCCGACGTGAGCTGCTGCTGCTGCTCGCCGCCGGGGCACCGAGGCTCGCCGCCGTGGTACCCGCGTTGGTGCTGATGCCCAGGCGATAGTTGCCGGTGGCGTTGCTGGTGTACGCGCCCACCCAGACCTTGATCAGGCCGGCAGGGAGCGGGCCCTCGACCATCGGGTTCACACCCTCGAAGTCGTCGTTGCAGCGGTAGGTGCCGTCGGGGAGCTGCACGGCGAGCGTGGTGTCTGCCTGTCCGCCGTTCACGATGAAGCGCACGTACGGGAGCGCGGCCGCGTTCTGGATCTGGTGGTCCGGAGACGTCGAGACGAAGCCGCGGCAGCCAGGACCCCACGCGGTTGCGTCCGTCGGTCCGCCGAAGCGTCCGGGAATGTTCTTGGTTCCGGTGAAGCCCGCGGGGAGCTCCGTCGGCCCCCCGAGTCCACAGCCGCTGCCCAGCGCGCCCAGCATGAGCCCACCGATCACCGCGAGCGCGGCGTGCTTGTTCGTTCGGTTCATCGTTTGTCTCCCACCCGCCACCCGACGAGCTTCTCGAAAGGCGTCCCGCCCCAAGTTGCCCGCGAGCATACGCCAGAGCGAGCCCCATCTCCCCGGCTTTTTGCTCGACGCAGGAGTCCGCGCGCGCCCACGTGTCGTGACGTGAGCGCGCGCCGTGATCAGCGCGTGCCTGGCTCGGGGGCAGCCGGCGTCAGCGCGCGGGGCGGCAGCACGGTCATGCGCGTCGGGTGGCTCAGCTCGTAGCCGACGGCGCCGAGGCCCTGCACGGTGCTCGGCGAGGCCCACCGGAACGTGAGCGGCACGTTGTGGACCTGCTCCGCGTTGAGGGGGGCGAGGGTGAGGCGCACGAAGCCCGGGCGCCTTACCTCGGCCGAGAGGACGATGGCCGGCCCCGCGAGCGCGGCCTCGAGCGCCTCGTCCGCGCTGACGCCTGCCGGCAGCTGCAGCTCCACGATGGGCTGTGCGACGGCCTCGGAGCCCGCCGCCACCTGCAGCACGAGCCCGCTCACGCCGCCCACGCGCCCGACGTCACCCTCGAGCGCGAGGCGGAGGGGCGCGTCGTCACGGGCCTCGAAGCGCGCACCGAAGACCGTCTCGACCCGTGCATAGACCGCGGCGCCGCCACGGGTGCGCACGCGAGCCCGCAGGCGGTCTCCGGGCCGCAGCGAGACGTCGATGGTGGCGCGCCCCTGCTCGAGGGTGACCGGCTGCCAGCCGTGTCCCACGTGGACCTCGAGGCCCTCGGGCTCGCCGACACCGAGCGCCCCGTAGGCCGACAACGCGAACCAGTAGAGCAACGCGTCGTCTGGATCGCGCGCCACGCTGGCGAAGGTCTGGAGGGCGCCGTGGAGCAGCTCGTCACGGAGCCCCTCGCGACCCGCGTGGTGCGCGGCGAGCGCGAGCGCCAGCGTCGCCCCCGTCTCCTCCGAACCGCTCGCCAACGCGTCGTCCACCTGCACGCGTCGCGCCCCACCGCGGACGGTGGATGACGCGACGGCCTGGTCGAGCAGCGTGAGGCCGTAGCCGTCCTCCGGGTCCGCGATCAGGAGCGCCGCGGCGACGCGCGCCATGACGCCTGCGTCACCGCGGTGCACGAACAACGCACGACGCAGGGAGGTCCGCGCGGAGCTCATGAAGGCCGCGAGGGGGTCGCCCGAGTCCGCGTCGGGTACGCCGCCCGCGGCGAGCACCGTGAAGGCGGTCGCGATCTGCGCGGCCTGCTCGCGCGCGTCGAGGCGACCCACGCCGCGCGAAAACTGCGACTGCGCGCGGCGGAGCGCGGCGAGCGCCTCCTGGTCGTCCGGGTCGACAGACACCACGGTGGTGAGCGCGACGAGGCGCGCCGCGTGCTCCGCGAGCGCGACCGGACCGCTGTCTTGCCGGATCAGCGCCGCGCGCACGTCGGCGGGCACGCCACGCCCCGCGCTCACCGCAGACCACGCCATCGCACCCGGCTGCCGCTCGCGCACTTCGCTGAACAGCGGGTCCGCCGACAGCGCGCCCGGGGTCAGGAGCACCACGCGCGTGCTGGGGTCGACGGCGTCGCCGGGGACGCGCAGCGTGACGCTGTACTCGCCACCCCGCGCGAGGCCCGTTCCCCAACGCCGGATGGGGTGGCGGCCGCGGTCGACGGCGACCGACGCGGACAGCGTGCGCTGCGGCTGTCCGTCACGCGTGACTTGCACCTCGAGCCGCGCCGCGCCGGGCGCGCGCCCCGTCAGCTCGAGCGCGAGCTCGCGTGACTCGCCGGCCGGCACGCTGACGCTGCTGGGCAGCTGGGCGCCGACGGCGTCACCGGCGGTCACCCGCAGACCGAACGTGGCGTCCGCGTCGCTGGTGTTGGTCACGTGGAAGGGCACGCTGAGCGGCTCGCCGACGCGCACCCGCGCCGGCAGCTCGGCCTCGGCGACGATGGGTGTCCCCGCGAGCCCGCCGTCCATCGCCACGGCGGAGGTGCCGTGGGCGTCACGCGCGAACACCACCACCCCCCACGTGGTCGGCACGTCGCCCAAGGTCAGGGGCACGCTGGTGGTGCCCGCTGTGGTGAGGCCGTGCGCTGCGCTGGCGTGGGCGCCCGCGCCACGCCACTTCAGCTCGAGGGCGTGGGCGTCGCGCTCGATGAGCAGCGGCACGCTCCACGACTCGCTGGGCGTGCGTGCGTGGGCGCCCCCGCCCGCCACCTCGGAGGGCGGCGGGATGTCGACGCTCCCGGCGCCCACGGTGCCCACGGCGAGCTCGACGGTCGCGCGCCCCAGCTCGACGCTCTGCAGCCGCGCGACGAGGGCGTCCTCGCCCACGGCGCGGGCGTAGAGTCCTCCCGAGGGGAGCACGCGGGCGGTGGGGTCGACGACGTCGTCCCCGTTGCCGGCGCGGCCGTCCGGGCCCGTGCTGCTGAGCTCGAACCCGGCCACCGGCTGCAGGGCCGTGTAGCGGGGCCGCGTCGACGCCCGCAGCTGGAAGGGGCGACCCCAACCGTCCACGAGGTCGGCTGGCTGGATGTGACCCACCGCGCCCCCGCGGTTGGGCAGGTGCGCCAGCCACTCGGTGGGGTCGCCGGGGCGGGCCCACGGCAGGTCGAGGCCATGGTCGCGCACGAGGTCACGCAGGACCACCAGCAGGCGGAAGAGGCGGCGACGGGTGATGCGCTGCGCCACGTGGTCGAAGTCGAAGGTACGGTCGAGGGCCTGGACGTCCGTCAGCGACAGCGGCTCGCCGCCGAGGCCGGTGGTCGCCTCGCCCTCGAGGGTCGCGAAGACCTGGCGCGTGAACTCGCGCCGGCCGCGCTCGACGACCGTGATGTCGTCGAGGTCGTTGGGCAGGGCGCGCTCGACGCGCTCCTCCACCTGACGGAAGAGGAGCGCGAGGCGCCCCTCGACGAAGCGTGAGCTCGCCCGCCAAGGGTCGCGCAGCAAGCCGAGGCGCACCGAGTCCTCGGGCATGGGCTGAGGGACGAGGGTGTCGCCCTGCTGCCGGACCGCAGCCGTGCTGTCGACGGGGATGCCTCGCGCCAAGCGCGCCTCGGCTTCGAGCGAAGAGACCTGACTCATGAAGTCGCTATCCGACGCCCCGCGGTAGAGCGTGCGCGCCTCCTCCAGCGGAACCGCGAGCGCGACGAAGGGCGTCCCCGTGGGTAGGCCGCTGAGCAGCGCGCGCCCAGACGGGTCGAAGCGCACGATCGGCGTGAGGGCGTCGGAGCGACGTACCCACGAGCTCGCGTAGGCGCCGCGCACCTCGCGTCCATCGACGACCGGGCGCGCGCGGAAGTAGACCTGCGCGGGGAGGTCGGCGGGGAGCGTCAGCTGAATCTCGTCGCCCTGTGTCACGGCGCTGACCAGCGCCTCGACGGGCCCTTGGGCGTCACGGTCACGCGCGAACGCGCTGACGACGATGGGCACGCGCGCCGTCAGTGGCGTGCGCGCGAGGGTGAGGGTGACCGCACCAGGGGCCACGAACGCGGGGGCGCGCACACGGACCTGCGCGTCGGTGTCCACGGGCATGCAGGTCTCGTGACGCCCTGCGCGTGGGCCGCTCCCGGCGGTCACGGTCAACGCCGTGCTGGCGATGCCGCCGCAGCGGTCGCGCGCCTCGTCGGCTGCGGCGAGGGTGGCCTCGACGACCGCGAGGCCGCTGGCGTCGGTGGTGGCTTGCGCCGTGCCCACGCGGGGGCCCTCGAACGAGACGGGCACGTTGGCCGCGGGGCGTCCGTCCGCGCGTACGACATACGCGTAGATGCGGCCGCCGAGCGCGCCCGGGAAGGCGCCGCCCTCGAAGCTGGCGTCGAGGAAGAAGTCCTGGGCGTGCGTGCGGATGGGCGTGCGCGCCGTGCCAGAGCCGAGGCCCGCGCGCGTCACGGAGACGGTGACCGCGCCATCACGCACGCCGCTCGAGAGCCGTGGCGCGCGCCACACGAAGCTGGCGCGCCCGCGCGAGTCCGTCGTGAGGGGCGGGGCGTCGCGGTCCGCGGACACGCCGTTGTGGGTCACCACCGCGCCGCTCACGGGGCGCCCATTGGGACGGCGCACGACCACCTCGACGGGGATGCGCTCTTCCGAGTTGGCGAGCACGCGCGCCGGGGACACGCCCACGTGGAGCGCCGTGCCGGTCGTCGTCGCCAAGGTGACCGAGCTGCTCGCGTTGACGCGGCGCAGGCCGGTGGACGTGGGCTCCCGATGGACGGCGTTCACGGTCAGCCGGCCAGGCTGGGCGTTGGGGGGCACGGGCAGCTCGACCAGCGCCAAGCCCGCAGCGTCGGTGCGCACGCGCACGGGCTCGCCGAGCGGGCCGCGTTGGTCGCGCAGCTCCACCTGCAGCTCTGCGTCGGCCACGCCGATCCGCGAGTGGGGGGCGACCAGCGAGAGCGCCGCGTAGACGGTCTCGCCCGGGCCGACCTGCGCGGGCACGAGACCGACGTCGAGCGCGCGCGTCTCCTGCACGCTGACGGCGACCTCGAAGCGACGCTGCACATTGTTGCTCGTGCGCACCTCGACCACCACGCCGACCGCGCCGGGGGCGTCGTCCGGGATGGGCAGCTCGAGCAGCGCGCGACCGCGCTCGTCGCTGACGGCCTCGACGTCGTCTGCGCCCTGCAGAGACGAGGAGAGGCGGATGGTGGCCCCGGGCGCGAGCCGCAGCGTGTGCGTGCCCGTCACCTCGTAGGTGGTGACGAGCCAACGCAAGCGACCACCGCGGCGTGCGTGGAGCCCGCCCTCGAGGGTGACCTCGATGCCCGTGACCTCGCCGCGAGGCCGGGCGCGCGCGGCCTGGGCGGCGGCGCCCGGAAGCGCGAACGACGTGGAGGCGGAGGCGAACACCAGCGCCAGGAGCGGCAGGAGCGAACGACGGCGCGCGAGCGACGTGCCTCGCGGGGCGCGCGGCGTGGAAGACCGCGGCGCGGCGTTCACGACAGGGGACGAGACAGACCGGTTCATGGACGCACCTCGGCGGAGTTCAGGACGGCGACGGGCGAGAGGACCTCGATGGGCCGCGGCAAGGGGATGGGGGGTGGGATGGGCGGGGGGCCAGGCGGCTCGTGCCCGCCGGGCTCGGCCTGCTCGGGCTCGGGCCCGCTGTCGGGCACCGAGAGCGCACGCGACGGGAGCACCGCGGCAGGCCGCAGGGTGCCGCCGCGCACGTTCTCGTCGTAGACGCTGACGCCCAGGCCACGCAGCTGACCCGAGACGCTGTAGCGAATGGGCAGCGGCAAGGTGAGGCTGCCGCCGGCCGCGAGGGGACGCAGCTGCAGCACCAGGGTGCGACCCAGCTGCGTGACGCTGCGCACCCGAGAGGCCAGCGCCTCGCGCGTCGGCTGGTCGAGCTCCACGCCCGCAGGCAGGTCGATCTCGGCGACGCCCTGAGCCAGCGAACGCGGCATGCGGTTGCGCAGCGTGAGCGAGAGCCCCGCGCGAGTGTCACGCGCGCCCAGCTCGCCCTGCACCTCGATGTCGACCGGCATGGGCCGCTCGGGCTCCGCGGTCCACGGGCGCCCGTAGCGCACGTCCAGGTACACGAGCGCGAGCACGGGCGCGTCCACGGTGAGCGTGTGGTGCCCCGGGCGCCCGATGCCCTCGAGCACGGCCACGTGCGCGCCGTCTTCGGAGCGCACCTCGAGCGCGCGCCCGTCGAGCGTCGCGCCGAGCCGGTCGGGCACGCCGTCCGTCAGCATCGCCAGCGCGGCGACGCTGGGGGCTTGGGCGGCGCTGTTGCGCACGGCGTCGGCCACCTCGGCCTGGGCGCGCAGGAAGCGCAGCGCCGCCGGGCCGCGGTCCTGGCCGATCATGGCGAGCGCCGTGTAGGCCGTGGGCAGGGTGCGCGCGATGGTGCCGTCACGGTTCGGGTCCTCGACCAGGATGCCGTCGCCCATGACCACCATGAACGCCCCGGTCCGTCGCAGCAGCTCCGCCGCACGGGCGTCCGCTTGGTCACCGCGGGTGAGCGCCAGGGCCGCCGCCGCGCAGCTGAGCTCGGTGGGCCCCTGTCGCTCGTCGAGGCGTGCCGCGCCGTCTCCGACGGCGGCGCGCAAGAGCCCCACCAGGCCGCGCAGGTCCTCCTGCAGCGCCGTGCGACCGCCGGCCCGTGCCGCGGGCACCAGGCCCAGGAGTACGTTGCAGCGGGTGGCCACGCGGCTCGGATCCGCGCTCTCGCCCTCCGTCACCCGCGTGATGGCGCGCAGACCGCGGGCCAGCACCATGTCGCTGGTGCTCCCGTCCTGCCACAGCGTAGAGACGGCGCGGGCGAGGCGGCTCGGGTCGCCGCCGATCACGCGCTCGGCACCATCGCGCTCGGCCTGCAGCACGTCACGCGCCACCTGCCGGTCGTCGTTGGGGAGGTCGAGCCCGGCCATGCGGCGGGCCCAGCCGCGGTCGAAGCGGTCCGGCGTGGTGAAGCCGCCGAACATGGCGACGCCCGAGGCCACGCGCAGCTCGCCGGGGCCACGCTCGCTCGCATCCGCGGGGACATCCACCTGCAGCGACTCGCCCGGTCCCATCAACACCTGCTGGGTGAGGTGCACGAGGCGCGCGTCGGCGCGCACCGCGAGCGGGCGGCGCACCGCGTCCAAGGGAGCGCGCGTGTCGGCGCGCACGGCGCGCACCACGAGGTGGCCCTCGCCCGCGACGGGCAAGCGCATCTCGAGCGTCGTCTCGGCGGCGTCGCGCGGCGGCACGGTCAGCGGCGTCGCAGCCGGGGCGACGACCTCGACCCCCTCGGACGTGACGTCCACCAGGACACTCATGGGCTCACTGGTGCGGTTGGCGACGCGCACGGGGAAGCGCACCACGTCGCCCACGACGGCCGCGTTGGGCACCGGCGTGTCGACGGTGGCGCTCTGGTCCACGCGCAGCGTGGTGCGCGCGTTGTCGAGGAAGCCGGAGGCGGTCCACGCGATGGCCTCGACGCGGTAGGTGGTGAGCGCGTCGGCCAGCGGCACGGTCACGGGGGTGCGCGCGCCGTCCAGGGCCACCCGACCGACGAAGAAGAGGGTCGCGGGGAAGTCTTCCCGGATGCGCTCGCCCATCGACGCGAGCGTCGAGCCCCCGACCACCGGGGGCGGCGCGGCGGGCTGGGCAGCGGGTTCGTCCATGGCGAGGCCGGCGAGGGCCGCGGAGCGGGACGCCATGCTGGCGCGCCCGTAGCCCATGCCGCCACCGCCCGAGCCGCTGCCCCGCAGCCCGAGGCCTCCGACCCCATAGGCCTCGGCCATGGCCTCCTCGGCGGGCGCCATCTCATCGTCGAAGTCGTACTCGGTCGAGGAGGCGGTCATGGTCTCCCCTTGCTCCTCGTCACGCGCCTCCTGCGACATCGTCGTGTAGGCCGTGTACATGCGCGTGAGCGTCTCGGGGCCCGGCGCCAGCAACGCCAGGCGGCGCATGAGCGTGTCTTCGCCCGAGGCGACCGCGTAGATCGTGCCCTGAGGCACCACGCGCGAGAACGGGTTCACCACGTCGTCGCCGTTGCCCGCGCGTCCGTCGGGGCCGGCCGAGACCAGCTCCCAGCCGGGCGCGCGGTCGCTCAGCATCACAGGCGGACGCCGCGTGCCCGCGCGGCGGAACACGAACGGCCGTCCCCAGGGATCGAGCAGCGCGCCCGGGTCGATGGCGCCCAGCTGCACCAAGCGCGACAGCCACTGCTCCGGGGGGACACCCGCCGAGGCGCGCGCGGCGGTCTCGTCGTCCGGGTTGCTGAAGGCCGTGATGGCCACCATCAGGCCCAGCAGCTTGGTGCGCGCCACGCGCCGCGCGACCGCGTCGAAGCCGAAGCTGGGGTCCACCTCGCTCAGCATCGCGACTGTCATCGTCTCGCCGCCGAGGGTGCGGTAGTCCGGGCCGCTGCGCTGCTGGTGCAGGTGCTCGAGCACGTCGGGGCGGAAGCGCTGACGCGCGCCGTCGCCGCTGACGATGTCCTCGCGCCCCTGGCCCGAGGCGGGCATGCCGCTCACCAGCTGCTCCAGCGAGACCATGATGCGGCCCAGCTGCCGACGGCGGAGCTCTTCGCGCGCGGCGAGTGGATCGCGCTGGACGCCGCGGCCCACGTTGCCCGAGAACCCGGTGCCACGCGGGTCCCACGGTGGCCGCTCCAGCGGCGCGGGCTCGTGCGGGATGGAGTCACGCGTGAGGGCAGCGGCGAGCGTCGCGCGCACCAACAGGGTGCCGCGCTCCTGGCGGTCCACGATGGCCGCGCGCAGGGCGTCTTGCATGACGGGCAGCGCGTAGTCCCGCTCGCCCCCGTGGGCGGCCAGGTCGCGGGCCACGAGCGTGGCCCACGCCTGGTTCGGGGCGGGAGGCGTGGCCTCGAGCGCCACCTCGGCGCGTGTGCCCACGTCGTAGACCTCTCGGTCACGCGACAGGCCGAGCGCGAACGCGTCGGCGTGCCGCACCAGCAGCGCGTCGTAGGCACCGACCCCAACGGCGACCACGCCATCGTCCTCGAGCGGGCCGCGTGCGTTGGCGGCCGCCACCGGGCGCGCCCGCACCCACAGCACCCCGAGCGCGTGCTCCGGCAGGCGCAGGGTGACGCGCGAGCTGCTGCGGTCGGCCCAGGCCGAGGCGAGCACCGTAGCGCCCGTGCGGCTGATGACCTCGACGAGCACGGCCGCGTCGCGCGCCGCGTCACGGCGGGCGAGGTTGACCTGCAGCTCGCCGCCCTGGTCCAGCACCACGGTCGCGACGCGGGGCACCACCAACGCCTCCCGGGCGACGGCCACGCAGGTCCGCGTCTGAACGACTCCGGCGCGCCGGCCCGTGGCGGCGGGAGGGGTGATGGCGACGTCCAGCAGCGTGGCCGGGCCGCTCGGACAGTTGTACCCGCCCGTCTGGATGGGCGCGACGTCCTGCAGCGCCAGCTCGATGGGCACCTCGATCAGGCCGTGAGCATCGGTGGTGGCGGTGTGGTGCCCCCCGCGTACGGCAGGCCCGCTGACCTCCACCGACGTGCCCGCCGGCGCGGGCTCCGACAGGGGGTCGCTCACGCGCAGGTAGGCGAACGTGGGCACGCCGGGGACCACCCCACCCGAGGCCGCGCGCACCTCCACCTGGAACTGGGTGCGGGCCAGGATGTAGGTGTTGCCGACGTGCAGGGCGCCGTGGCCGGGGTGCGTGATGCGCGCCGTCAGCTCCTGATGCGCGACGTCGCCCGACAGATAGCTCGGCGCCGCGAGCTCGAACGTGGCGACGCCGTCGTCATTGGTGACGACCTGCGCGGACTCCCCGCGCGGCTGGCTGATGGCCACCGCAGCTCCCACCACGGGCGCGCCGCTGGGCGTGTGGACGCTCACGCGGCCCGTGACGCGCTGCCGCGGACGCACCACGCGCTGGTCGATGGTCAGCTCGGCCAGGAGCCGCTCCACCGTGCGGCGTCCGACGACGAAGCCGCGTGTGCCGTTGAGCGTCTCGCCCTGCGGCAGCGTGACCTGCGCCACGACGTGATAGCTGCCGTTGCCCGCCGAGCTGGGAAGAGGCAGGTCCACGGTCACGGATCCGCTCGCGTCCGCGACGACACGGCGCTCGAGCAACGCGCGCCCGCCCGGATCGTTGATGGTCAACGCAAAGCTGGCGTTGGCGGCGGGCGCGCCGGTGCTCGCATGCCTCGCGAGGGCCAGCACGTGCACGGTCTCGCCCGCTTGGTAGAGGTCGCGGTCGGCGAGCACGTCGACCCGGTGCGCTTCGCGCAGCCGCACCCCGTGCTCGAACCAGCGCCCAACCTGGCCTCCCACGCGGATCCGCAGCTGCAAGTTCGTCGCGGAGTGAGAGGGAGTGTTCACGGTGAGCGCGAAGCGTCCGTCGCGGTCGGCCACCGCGGTGCCGCGCGAGAGCACCGACCAGGTGCGCGACTCTTGGTCGTAGTGCCGCAGCTCGGCCTCGACCTCGCCCGGCGCGGGGCGCAGATCGTCCAGCCCGGAAACCCCATAGGCAACGCCCGAGAGCTGCAAGGGCTCACCGAACGCGACGTCCAGACGGCCCGAGAGCATCAGCTCCCACCCCCCTTGTTGGTCGGCCCGCGCGTGGTGGGGCGGCGTGGCGAGGCAGGTCAGCGCGAGGGCCAGGGCACCCAACAGCGGGCGCAACGAAGAACGCATTCGAGCCATGGAACGCATCGAGGTCTCCTAGGAGCGGGTCTTGTCGTCCCCCCAGAGGCCCCGGGGCGGGGCAGGGACGCGGGCGAGGGTATCAGGATGAAGGCAGAGGCGGGTGGGACACGCACAGCCGACGCTGCATTGGGTCTCGACACGCGCGGCACGCAGAAGTTCCCGCGTGGTTGGACGCTCACGAGCGTGCGTCGACGTTTGTCGTCGACGATCACCAACGAAGAGCGCGCGAGTCCCGCGCGTTGGGACCTTCTTCCCCCAGCGCGAACGCGTCACGCGCCGAACCCCACGCCCCTCGAGCGCGAGGCCGCGGGGGGCCACGCCGGATGTGACGTGGCAGGCAGCGCGGCACGTCAGCCCGTTGTGGTGAGCAGCGGCGAGCCGCCATCGAAGCCCGGCAGCTTGAAGACGCGCGCAGCGTTCCGCCAGAGGAACCCGGCGCGTTGTTCGTCGGACAGCCCGAGCGTGTCCAGCTTCTCGAGACACCTCGCGGGCGCGATCATCGGCCAGTTCGAGCCGAACAGCACGCGCCCAGCGCCAGGGCCACGCATGAACGACACGAAGGCGGGGGGAAGTCGGTGCACGGCGTACGCCGACGTGTCCACGTAGAAGTTGGGGTACTTGAGGGCGAGCGAGACCACCTCGTCGATCCATGGGAAGCCCACGTGCCCGCCCACCACCACGAGCTCGGGGAAGTCGAGGAGCACGTCGTCGAGATACGGGATGAGGCGTCCTGGCTCCGACCGACAGAGGGGGCCGGTGTGACCGATCTGGGTGCAGAAGGGTACCCCCGCTTCGATGCACGCCGCATAGACGGGGTAGAAGCGGCGATCGTTGGGCGGGAGGTCCCACAGCCAGGGCAAGACACGCACCCCCACGAACGGACCCCGCTCGGCACGACGCCGCACCTCGCGCACAGCGTCCATCGGCCGCGACAAGTCGACCGACGCCACGCCTCGGAGGCGTTCGGGTGCCTGGGCTACCTGCTCGGCCACCTCGTCGTTGCTGATGAGGCTCCCACCTGGCCCGTGCCACGCCGACAGCAGCGCCACCGTCACGTTGGCGGCATCCATGGCAGCCAGCGTCGTCGCCACCGTGGGCAGCACCGACTCGTGATCCTGCTTGGTCCAACGCAGCAGGGTCTCGAGCCACGGCGCGTTTGCCATGCGGGGTGTCAGCACCTGAGCCCATGCATCGATGGCTCTCGTCGCGAGTCGGTCCATGAGACGGAGCGTGCGGGAAGCGGGCCACGGCGCCAAGCTCGACGACGCCAAACGGGGCATCATGCCGAGGACTCGGACGATCGGCGATGCGCGTAGGATCGCGACGGCGCCGAGAACGGTCGTGCGGACCGACTCGGCGGACGTCGCGTGTGTCTCGCGCCCGCGCTCACAACGAGAGCAGACCCGGCCAACGACGCATCCACTCGCGGCGCCGCGCGAGCTCTTGCCACACCGGGTCCTCTGCGACCACGCGCTCGGAGCCGTCGAGGATGCGCTGGAGGTCGGTCTCGACGCTCGCCGTCACCGCAACGTCCTCGACCACCAGCAGCAGCTCGCTCTCCCAGTAGCCGGCGGTGATGTCCAGGTTCGCGCTGCCGAGCGCACAGACGCGCCCGTCCACGCACAGCAGCTTGGCGTGCACGTGCGAGCGCACGGGCCCGATGGCCGGGTCCCACGTCGGCTGGGGCGGGACGGCGAACTGATAGGCCTCCGCGCCGGCCGCGATGAGCGCGTCCATGCGCGAGTGCACCAGCTCCGTGGCGGCGGCGCGGGCGGAGACCCACGGCCCCTCGAAGGGCGCGCCGCCATGACTCGGCGTGAGGTGGCCGAAGAGCGCGCGCACCGCGACGCCACGCCCGAGGGCCTCGAGCAGGGCGTGCTGGATCTCGAGCAGCAGGGGAAAGCCGTTCACCACGGTCAGCCGCTCGCGCGCCCCGGCGATCAGCGCGAGGTAGGCCTCGAGCGTGTGCGCGTCCCGGAGCCCTCGATGAACGACGACGCGCGCGGCCGTGGGCCCCGCAGGCGCGACCTCGCGCAGCTCGAAGGGCTCGCCGCCCGCGGAGGTCCACGCGTCCGAGAACGAACGCTCGAGCTCGACGACGGCGGGGCCACGCACGCGCGCGCCCGCGTCCAGCCAAGGGACGTCACGCCAGGTCGACGCCGCCGTGAGCGGGACCTCGGCGAAGTCGGTGTAGTACTCGCGCGAGAGGTTGCGGCCACCGAGCAGCGCGAGCTCACCGTCCACGACGACCAGCTTGCGGTGATCCCGTTGCTTGATGTCGGCGAGGGAGGGGACGCCTCGGATGGGGCGCCACGCGCGGAGCTCGACTCCGGGGCACGCGCCCAAGCGTGCGAGCAGGGGGTTCTCGACGCCCAACGACTCGTGCAGCGCGTGGAGAGAGTCGACGAGGACCCGCACGGTGACCCCCCGGGCCGCGGCCTCCGTCAACGCGGACTCCACGGCGCGCCCCACCTCGTCGTCGTCCGCCATGTAGACCTGCAGGTGCACGCGCTCCGCGCTCGCCCGAATGGCGTCCACGAGCCACTCGCGCGCCTTCCGGTTGTCGAGCTCCACCTCGATGGCGTTGCTCACCAGGCGCGCGGCCCCCGTCGTCGCCTCGAGGCGCGAAGGGCGCGCGTCCGGGTCGGCGTCGGCCCAGGTGGCACCCCGGAGGTGCGGCGCGAGCTCGTTGGCACGATACGCACCGAAGCCCAGCGTGGAAGGGCGCGCGCCCTCGCGAATCACCACCGCGGCGACGGGAAACCCCGCCCCGCGCAGGCGTGCGCCGACCCGCGCGAGCCGCACGTTGTCGAGCGACTCGGACACGTCGTGGGCGGCCCCCTCGTTCAGCACGAGGCTCGCGTCGACCACCCGCTGTGGGAGCGCGGCCGCGCGCGCTCGCTCACGGATGGACTCGGCGCTGCGCGTCGGCCGGAGTCGCACGGCCACGAAGTCGTACCCCTCCGCGAGCGGCGTGAGCGCGGCGAGGGACCCGTCACCCAGCTCGGCGTCGTACAGCACCAGGGGCCGCGTGCCGGGACGCAGCACGGCGACGCGCAGCTCGACCGCCAAGAGGGGGTCCACGTGCTCCACGCCCTCCCGCCGCAGCACCCCGAGAGACGTGACCGTCGCCGCGGGGTCGAGCGGAGGGAGCTCGGCGCGACCGTCGCGTGTGCGCACCACCGCGAGCACCTCGCCGTGCGAGATGAAGGCCACCTCTTGGTCCAGGATCGGGGAGCGACGCCCGAGCCCGAGCGCGTACTCGAAGAGCGTCCGGAGGGGCCCGCCGTCGTCGAGCAGATCGGGGCCGTCGATGCGCCCCGAGAGCGCGCTCCGCGCCACGTCCGCCGGGGGCAGGAGCAGCGTCGGCAGGGGCAGCGCGGCGCTGAGCAGGAGGTCCATCGGGAAGCGCGCGAAGACCACGAGATCGATGGGCGTCTTCGGCAGCTCCTCTTGCAGCCAGCGCCGCGCGGAGCGCTGGTCTGGCGTCACGAAGGTCACGCGCGCCTCGACCCCCGCGATCTCCCGCACCTCCTCTTCGCTCGGGGCCGCGACGCCCGGCGGCAGGAGCACCGAGGCGTGCTGGGTCGCGTCGCTGTGGTCCCGCAGGAACGTGGCCATCGCGGGTCGGCCCCCATCCCCCAGCGCCACGCACACCAGCTCCCGAGGCGGACGGCAGCGCGCGGGCTCGAGCGCGTCGGGGACGCACAGGATCGCGGTCTGTGCACGCCGGCGGAACTCGGCCGTGACGCCGACGGCGTCCGGGTGCGGGCCGACGACGAAGAGATCGGCTGCGTGTGCTTCGGCGAGCTCGGCGAGCAGGCCGTCGCTGAGGTGCGAGACGAGCTCGAGGCTCACCTCCGGGGCCACCGAACGCGCCGCGACCCGAAGCGCGTCGACGGCGCCGTCGACCGACTCGCGCGGGTCGCGAAGGGCCGCCCCGAAGAGCCAGGCGAAGCGCGGGCTGGGGGTCGTCGCGATGATCCGGAGCACGTCGACGTCGGCGAGCGCCGCGCGCATGAACGCCAAGGTGGGCGCCGCGTCACGGTCGAGCTCGACGAGCAGGAGCGGCCTCCGGAAGCGCATCAATCAGTCTCCGAGGCGCGCGATCGGCACGCGCACGAGGTCCAGGGTGGCGGGGTCGAGCACGCGCGCCTCGATCGTGCGGACGCCGCCGGCGTCGTCGATCTCGTAGAGGTTGAACCCGGCGCGCACGGTATCGCTCGGGTGATCGAGCGCCGCCCCGCTGGCGCTCACGACGTCGAGCGCCCCCGTGCGGGTCCCGAGCCGGCCTTGCTGGCGGAGGTGCGTGTGTCCGAACAGCACGAGCCCACGCGCCTGTTCCGCCAGCACATCCCGGAGCGCCGCGGCGTCCACCAGGCCGTCCAGCAGCTGGAGCGGCCGCGGCCTCTCGTCCAACGGCGGGTGGTGCACCAGGATGACCGGCGTGCGCGACCTGACCTCCGGGTGCGAGAGCACGCGTCGTAGCGCGACGAGCTGTTCGTGCCCCAGGTAGCCCGCGCTGACGAACGGAGGGCGCGGCACCGCGCTCGACAGGGCGATGAACGCGACGGGCCCGCGGAGCTTCACGCACGGAAAGTCGCCTGGCTGCAGCTCGACACCGATCTCGGGCAGGTCCGTCTTCAGAAACGGAGCGAAGTGTCGGTGGAAGCGCCCATGATGGTGCAGCGTGGGCAGGTAGACGTCGTGGTTGCCGGGCGCGACCGTGACCTCCGCCGAGCGACTCAGCTCGGTCAGCAGCCGCGTGGCCTCGCGGTACTCGCTCTCGTGCGCGAGGTTGGTGATGTCACCGGTGACCACGACGTGGTCGGCGGCAGCGCCCGCGGCCTCGAGCACCCGCAGGAGGTAGTCCCGCCGGTGGACGCGCCCTCGGCTCAGCATCAGGTTCACCTGCCCGGTGATGCGCTTGTTGAGCACCACGCGCCGCCACTCGACCCCAGTCGGTGACAGGACGTGCAGGTCCGAGACGTGCGCGATGCGGAACATGCGGGCGTACTGTAGGCCCGATGGACGATGGATTCACGTCGGACCGGGGTCAACGCATGTCGCGGGGCACGAACGCGGGCGAGGCCATCATCTCCGCCACCGCCTCGTCCAGCGAGTCCCAGTGACACGACCAAGACGCACCGGTGCGCAGGTTGGTGAAGCGCACGTGGCTGAAGCGATCGGGGTTCCGGTAGTAGCCGAGCGTGTGGCCATCGTCGCCGAAGAAACCCTCGACCAAGAGCGGCAGCACGGCGGCGTCCTGCCGACCGTGCAGCGCGTCGTCGAACCAGAAGTCGGCGATCACGCGGGTGTCGATCGAGCCCGTCCAGACGCGTGCCAGCACGGTGTGATCGTCCTCCGTGGCCAGCACCGCGAAGTCCCACGGCTCCCCCGAGGGGTTCGCCGCGCCCTCCGGGTGCGGGTCCCCCGCGCCGACGTCGTAGCCCCCCCACACGAGTCGACCGACAGGCAGGGCGACCTGCGGCGGGGCGACCGACGGCACACCTGCAGGTGGCAGCGGCTGCACGGTGAAGTCGCGGAAGCGCATGCGCGCCTGCTGCCCCGGTGGCCCCTTGAAAAACACGCCGACGGGGCCCTCCGCGGACGGACGCTGCAGCGTGAGGCTCCCGGCCAGCATGCCGTTCACGAAGCCCTCGACCTCTGCTCCGCGCTGAGTCACGCGCAGCTCGACCGGCCCGGGTTCGACCGCGACAGGCGTGGCCTTCCAGCCGGTCCAGTTGGCGTCGGTCTCGTACAAGTAGAACAACGAGGTCCCGGTCACGCCGAAGAAGCCGCCGCGAAAGGCGACCTCGATCGGCATGGCGTGGTCGTCCGTGAGGCGCGCGGCCGTCACCGCGATCTCGATGTCCCCGGCGGTCGACGCGCTCGCGCGATAGTGCCCACGCGAGAAGCCGTTCTCGGTGCCCGCGTCGGTCGTCCCGACGAACCAGCCGTTCTCGGTGGCGAGCGTCCCCGCGACGCAGGCGAACGCTGCGGTGGTCGCGTTCGGCTCGGACCGCCCCGGCTCGGACGGCGGCTCGGCCAGCGGTTCGGAGGGCGCCGGCTCGGACGGCGGCTCGGCCACCGATTCGACCGGCACCGGTTCGGACGGCAGCTCGGCCACCCGCGCGTCCGTGCAGGGCTGGGCAGTACGCACCGCGTTCCCGGCGAGGTCCGTGAGCGTGATCGCGTCGAGTGGCTGCACGGGACCGGGCGGCAGCGGCAGGTAGCCGGCCAGGCCCTCGAGCGCGCTACCCGTCAGCACCGATCCACCCACCTCGAGCGTGACGACGACCAGCGGGCTCTCGGCATCGGCGAACCCACGATGCGCGCAGACGACCGCCTCCCAACTCGGTTGGCGCGGCCCGCTGAAGGTCTGCGTCTGAGGGAGTGACACGGACGAGAGCGCTGGCGCCGTGAGGTCGCGCGCCATCGCGATGGGCACCTCGAGCACGGCGGGCTCTTGGGGCTCGCGCACGGCCGTCAGCACGACCGTGCCTCCCGCTGGCCAGTCGCCTGTGGCCGGTCGCACCAACCACATCCGAAACGTCCCTGGCGCGCGCGGCCCGAACTCGGGTGCTGGCTCGAGCGCGACGCCCACGTCGGCCCCCGCAGCGCGCGCGGTGACGACGAGTGGACCCACCACGTGTCCCTGTAGGACGATGGCAGAGTTCGGCGGGACGGCGCCCGAGCGCGGAAGGACGACCTGGAGCACGTACGGCAGCGAGCCCATGGCGCCCAGCATATCGCGCCGGGCGCCGTGGAGCGTCGACCGATCAGCGTTCGGTCCAACCCGTCGCGGTCCCCGCGAACACGTCGAGCGAGACGACCGCCCGCTCCCTGAGCGGGCCTCCGCCCCACTGGGCTACGCCGCCCTAGGGCGCGTCCGTCGCGCGCAGCGCCGCGACCTGAGCCCTGCGTGCCGCGATCCCTTCGTCACGCGCCTGGGCCTCGGGCGTTGCGACACCGGCAGCGCGCAACGTGTTCGACGGTCGAATCCAACCGTCGATGGTGCGGTACGAGGAGAACGCGCACGGCGTACGGGTGGTGTCGAAGTCGATCGTGCTCCCGGCGCTCAGCGTGCCCAGCTCTCCGGGGTACGCGAGCAGCTCGTCCACGAACACGCCGCGGGAGTCGCGCGGGTAGACGCTGACGCCGTAGTTGTAGATGGTGGTGTTGATCGACAGTCGCCCGGCGACGCCGTAGCCGTCTGCGTCCGACACCACGTCCTCCTGCGTGAAGGTGGGGCCATCGGTCTCCCGCGTGTACGTCCCCAGGGCGAAGGGGTTCATGGTGATCGTGAGGGACGACGCCGCCTCGAGGTCGCTGCGGTCGAGACCACGCTCGAGCGCGGTCAGGATCCCGCTCTGACCCGGCGCGATGCAGGAGTACAGCGAGCCGAAGTCGTTGTAGTAGCCGTCGCCGTCGACCGTACCCAGCAGCTCTTCGAAGTCGAGCGAGACGTCGGGTAGGTAGCTGCAGCCGATGGTCGCTCCCGTGTTGGTCACCTCGATGAACATCTCGAACAATGGCCCGCGAGAGTCACCGTCCTCCGTGACCTTCACGCCGACCGAGTCGATTCGGTACCCCGTCCCAGCGCTGTACTGGATGTTCGGGTAGGCGCTGCGCACGCCGCCCGCGTTGACGCTCGTGGCGGGGAGGTCCGCGCAGCCTGTGGTCCCCATACCGAGATCGGTCGGCGTCGTGCCGACGTCGCCACCGCCGCCGTCTGGCGCGCCTGGCCCGAGGTCGGCGGCTGGATCGTCGCTACCCCCGCCGCATCCGAGCGACACGAGAGACAATGAGAGGGCATAGGTGACCCACCTGTGAGTGCAGTTCTTCATCAACAAATCCTCCTGTGCTGCCGCGTAGATAGACGAGTTGTCACGGGGTGTCAATGACCGCCGAGTGGGACGACGGATGGTCGCGCAGCTCCCAGCGGCCTAGGCAGCGTGGCTCGGGATTTTCAGGTCGACGAGACCCCCGATCTGATATGAGCACAGCACCATGCACCTCTCGATGACCCAACGCTTCGCCTGCACCCCGGACGCGCTGATGAGCGTGCTCGACGACCCCAGCTTCGACGCACGCATGGCGGCCGCGACCGGGGTCGCGCGCGAGATCCTGGAGCGCCGCGAAGACGCGAGCGGGCTCTACGTGCGCTCGCGCGTGATCGCCAACAAGGAGATCCCCGCCGTCATGGCCAAGGCCATCGGCGCCGACCGCATCTCCTACGACCAGGAGTCCCGCCGCGCACCTGGGTCGTTCGACATCGCGTGGACGATCATCCCCATGGTGCTGGCCAACAAGTTCGAGGGCAGCGGCACCACGACCCTGCGCGCCACGAAGGACGGTTGCGAGCGCATCATCGAAGGGGAGCTGTCGGTCAAGGTGCCGCTGGTCGGCAAGCAGATGGAGTCCAAGCTCGTCGACAACGTGAAGGAGTCCTACGAGCGCGCGGCGACGTTGGCGAACGAGATGCTCCGTGAGCGTGGGCTGATCTAGCAGCGCGCGACCCCGGCGTGACGTACCGCGTCTCGACCAGCCGGACCGGCTCGCCGCTCAGATGGGCTGCCCGCGTGACGGACCGCGTCTCGACCGCCCGACCAGCCGGATCGGCCCGCCCCTCAGAATTCGTACTCTTGCTCGAGCGCGCACACGGCCAAGCTCCACTTGCGCACGCGTGAGAGCTCACGCTCCACCTCGCGCTGGAAGTACGGCTTGATGTGATAGAGCAGCGTGGGGATGTCCTCCGCACGGTCCAGCTTGCGCATCTCTTCGTCGAGGCTCTGCGGCGTGTGGTGCCCGCTCACACGCGCGAGCGCGTGGCTGTCGTTCGGGAACGACACCTCCATCAGCAGCGCGTCCAGGCGCTTGCGCTCGGCCAGCACCTCCCACAGCCGCTCGGTGGGCCCCGTGTCGCCGCTGTACGCGATGCTGCGCTTGCCGTCGGACACGATGAACGCCGCCGTGTCGATGGTGTGGCTGACGTGCACGGGCAGCACGGACTTGCCCGCCACCTCGATGGTCTGCTCGGCCTCGACCTCGCGGTAGGTGATGGTCATGCCCTTGTCGCCGGCCGGGATCTTGGAGAAGTCGGGCCACAGCAGGTCGTTGAAGAAGTGGGTGCGCAGCACGTCGAGCGTGCTCTTGAGCCCCACGATCTCGAGCGGCGGCCCCCCCTGCTGGCAGCGGTTGTCCGCGATGGTGGCCAGGTCGCGCACGTGGTCCATGTGCGCGTGGCTGACGAGCACGGCCTGCACCTTGTGCTGGTCGGGCAGCTCCAGCGCGCTGGTCAGCGCCCCCGCGTCGATCGCGAGGGTGTCGTCCAGCAGGAAGCTAGAGGTCCGATGCCGGGGCGTCTCACCCCCGTGGCAGCCGAGCACTCGTATTTTCACGCGTGGATCATCCTTTGTTCCGACTCTGCAAGAACTCCAGGAACTCGTGCAGCCGCATCACGTTCGGGATACGGAAGCCGCTCTCACTGACCTCGATGATGCCAAGCCGCGCCATGCGCTGGAGCACACCGCGCACATCTTCGGAGCTCACGCCCACTTGTTGCGCGAGGGACTCTTCGTCGGCGCTGACGCTGACCGAGCCGTCCGGAAGGGGCGTCCCGCTCTCGGCCGCGCGCTCCAGCCCGAGGATGACGCGCGCCTTGGGGTCCTTCTGCATCAACACGCCCACCAGGCCGTTGGCCTGGTCGAGGCGCTTCGCGAGGCGCTGGATCATGCGCACCGCGATCTCGGCGTTGCCGCGCAGCATGGCCTCGAACGTCTTCCCGTCGATGACCAGCACGCGCGTCTCCTCGACGCACTCGGCGCTGGCCGTACGGGGCTTGTTGTTGAGCAGCGCCATCTCGCCGAAGAAGTCGCCGGCCTCGATGTACGCGAGCGTCTTCTCGCGCCCGTTGGCTTCCTTGAACACACGCACCCGCCCGGAGCGCAGCACGTACATCGTGTCGCCGGGGTCGCCGTCACGGAAGAGGATCTCGCCGCTCGCACACACACGGCCGACCCGATCGAAGAGCTTGTCCTCGGACATTCCCGCTACGCTAGCAAGTCCGCAGGGCAAGTCCCAAGTTCGCTACCAAGCGCCGCCCCGGTCCGTGGGTGGGCGACCGGGCGCCTCCATGTCCGCGAGTTGGGCGGCCGTGTGCGGTGCGACGCGCGGGTCGAGCCGCACATGCAGCCGCAGCAGCCGCAGGTCGGCCGGGCGGTCCACGTCGTACCAGGGAGGGAGACGAACGTGCGCGCGGCCCGCGTTGACGCGCAGGGTGTCGGCGAGCGCGTGGCGGGTGCCCATGCGGACGTCCTCGAAGCTCGGGGGGGCCCCGCGCGCGCCCACGACGACGTAGCCACCGTCCGCGACGGGGACGAAGCAGAGTTCGGGCAGGTGGAGACCCGACGCGGGTCGCTGCAGGCCTGCGGTGCCCGCTCCCAGCTCGTCGCGCGAGCTGCCGTCGCGCGCACGTGACAGGTGAGCGACGTTGGGTGGAGAGCCCGTATCGCCCACCAGACTGACGCAGGCTGCGCGCAGGACGCTGAGCGGCAGCGTGGGGGCGTCGGTCCCTACCACCAGCGCGGCGCCGCGCTCGGAGATGCCCTCCGAGAGCGCGTGCGTCATGCGCGCCCCGAGCGCCTCCCCCACTTGCGATCGAATCGGCAAGCCCCAGCGCTCCGCCCGCTCCCGCAGCGCGTTCCCCGGCTCGGCCTCGGCGCAGCACAAGACCAGCTCGACCTCGGGGAGCTGCGCGCGGAGCGTGAGCATTCGCTCGACGGTGTCCTCGAGGAAGGCCGCATAGAGTGACAGCGCGCGCTCCGCGCCCAGCACGGCAGCCAAGCGCGTCTTGGTGCGGCCGAGCACCAGCGGTCGCGCGAAGAGCGCGAGCTGGACGCTCATCGCGCTCGCGCGCTGGGGAGCGCGTAGCGGCCCAGCAGCAGCAGGATCTTGTAGCTTGCGCCCAGCGTGCCGCGCAGCGTGCCGCTCACCTTCGACGTGCCCACGCGCGGTCGGTAGCGGACGGGCACCTCGCAGTGTCGCAGCCCGCGCTGAGCCGCTTTGATCTGGAGCTCCACGGTCCACCCGTAGTTGCGGTCCACCATGCCCAGCGCCTCGAACGCGTCCCAACGGATGGCGCGGAAGGGGCCCAGGTCCGTGTAGCGCGCCCCATACAGCAGCCGCAGCGCACCGCACGCGACCGCGTTGCCGGCACGCTGCTGAGGGGTGAGGGCGCCGGCCAGCGCCCCCCGCACCCGCGAGCCCAGCACCAGGTCCGCTTCTCCCCGCGCGATGGGCGCGAGCAGATCGCCCAGCTGCGTGGGGTCATCGGCGTGGTCCCCATCGAGGAACACGACCACGTCGGGTGGGTCCTGCCGCAGCAGCGCGAGCGCCTTGAGGCACGCTGCGCCGTAGCCCCGCTCGGGTTCGTAGACGACCTCCGCCCCGTGTGCGCGGGCGACCTCGGCCGTGGTGTCCGTCGAGCCGTTGTCCGCCACCACCACGCGGCGCACCAGCGCGCGTGGGATGTCGCCCAGCACCAGCGGCAGGGCGCGCTCCTCGTTCAGCGCCGGGATGACGATGTCGACCCGCATCCGCTCAGGGGCTGCCCGCGTCGGACGGCGCGCTCGCGCCACCATCCGGCGCGCCTGCGGTGGGCTGCCCGGCGGCGGCCGCAGCAGCCGCAGCCCTGCGCTCGCGCGCCGCCGCGAGCGCGCGCATGACGGTGGGGGACGTTCGCAGGCCGTCCAGCTCGAGGTCCGGCTGGAGCTCGAGCGCGGCCAGGAACGCCGCGACGGCGAGGTCCGTGCGGTCGAGCGCCACGTAGGCCGTGCCGAGCTCCCGGTGGATGCTGAGCGCCTGCGCCGAGGTGACCGAGGCCGCGCCGAGCAGCCCCGCGCCGAGCACGACCGCTTCGGTGAAGCGCCCGCGACGGATGTGCTCACGCAAGACGGGCAGCTGCTGCTCGATGTCGGCCTGGCGCTCCCGCTGCGCGCCATCGCTGGGCGCGGTGCCCGTGCTCTCTTCGACCAGCCGACGGCCCTCTTCGCTGAGCAGGAGATCGGGGAGCGGGACCAGCACCACCTGGCCGCGCGTGAGGCGGCTGCCGCGAATGCCATTGAACCGGCGCAGGCGGCGCGTGCCGGCCACGCTGTCGGCGTAGTACAAGCGAGCCACGCGCGTAACGCTGTCGCCCTGACCCGTGATGTGCCGCAGCGGATACGGGATGAGCAGCTCCGCACCCTCGGCGGGCTGCTCGCTGGTGACGCGGTTGGACTCCATGATGACGAAGGCGCGGCGCGCGTCCCCGTAGTAGCGATCGGCCAGCTGCTGCCACGTCTCGCCGGCCGCGACGGTGTGGTAGCGGACCCACGGGATGTGGAGGCGCATGCCCACGACGATGGCCGAGCCGCCTTGCGTCGTGAGACCGTTCTCGGTGACCAGCACCGACTCACGCCGAGGGTCCCCGTAGTAGCGCTGCGCGATGGACGCGAGCGTGTCCCCTGGCCGCACGACATGAGCGAAGAGCTCGTCGGCGCGCGTCGGTGCGCTGGACGTGCCGAGCACGAGCAGCATGGCAAGCAGCACCAGGCACACGCGACGTAGGGCGCTCGCGCTCATGGCGTCCCCTCCTCGTCGGTCTCCGCGAGGGCCTCCGCCTCGGGGTCGGCGGGGGGAGCGCTTGTGGCGCCCACCCCGGCCTCGCCCACGCCGTCCACGCTCGGGGTGGCGTGCCGCGGCACCATCACGACGTCCACCCACTCCGTCTCGCCCGTGCGGACGCGCACCTCGCGCTCGACCTCGGCGAAGTACGGGTTGGTGAAGCGCAGGTAGTGCAGCCCGGGCGACAGCGCGATCTCGCGCGCGGTGGGCGTCGTCGCCACCTGCTCGCCGTCCACGTACACGTCTGCCCAGGGGTCGACCACCACGCGGATGGCCCCTGCCCGCGGCGTCGCGGCTCCAAGGGCGGGCGAAAGGGCGGGGGCAGGGTCGCCGTCGTCGTCGGAGGCGCTGGCGCTGCCGATCGCGACACCCCCGCCGATCACCCCCAGCAGGAGGGCCACGTTGAGTAGCGACACGTCACGCAGCAGCGTCGGGTCGGCCGAGCGACGACGGATGTTGCGCGGACCGGCGGCCTCGAGCACCCGGTCGGCCTCCTCGTCCGTGAGGAAGCCGATGTCCCGCTGGTACATCACCAGCTTGGCGCTGTAGTTGATGGGCACACGCGGCGCGAGGAACTCCACCAGGTCGTCGATCAGGGCCTGCGTGCTCGGGTAGCGCGCGGCCGGCATCTTCTCCATGCAGCGCGCCATGATGCGCTCGAGCTGGCGCGGCACCTTGGGGTTGAGCTTGCGCGGCGCCAGGAAGCGGTCGAGCCGGATCTTCTGCATGACCGTGCGCGACTCGTCCTCGACGAAGGGCTTCTGCCCCGTGACCATCTGGTACAGGACGATGCCCACCGAGAAGATGTCGCTGCGGAAGTCGAGCTTGTCGCCGAGGATCTGCTCGGGGCTCATGTAGCTGGGCGTGCCGAGGCCCGTCCCGGTCTCGGTCAGGTCGCTGAGCTTGTCGTCGCGGGCGATGCCGAAGTCCATCAGCTTCACCTCACCCTGCTTGCTGAGCATGATGTTGGCGGGCTTGATGTCGCGGTGGATGATGCCGCGGAAGTGCGCGTAGTCGAGCGCGCGCGCGACCTGCAGCGCGATGATGGCCGCCTCCTCGGCGGGCAGCACGGGGGAGAGCTCGAGCAGGTCGTAGAGGTCGATGCCCTGCACGTACTCCATGACGATGTACATGGAGGTGCCGTCCTTCACGAAGTCGACGACGTGCAGGATGTTCTCGTGCTGGAGCGACGCCATGAAGTGCGCCTCGCGCTCGAAGCGCATGGCGAACTGGCTGTCCATGGCGATGGACGACTTGAGGGCCTTGATGGCGACGAGCCGCCCCAGGGGCTCTTGGATGGCCTTGTAGACCACCGCCATACCGCCGGCGCCCACCTCGCTGAGCACCCGGTAGTTGCCTATTCGGTCGGACATGAGGAGGGGGGATGCTATCAAGCGGGCCAGCCCTGTCAACGCGGGCGACTCGCAAGTCGCTGTAATTCTGGCGTGTTAGACCGGGGTTCGAGGGACGCGACGACGTCGCGCGAGGCCCACCAGGGCGACGAGGAGCAACGGGAGCAACGCCGTGGACCCCGCGCGGGCGGCCACGACGGAACATCCTCCGCCACCGCTCGGGCTCGGGCTGACCCCCATGTCGACCTCGGGCTCGGTCGTCCCCGCATCGACGCCCGCGTCGGTGCCAGTCAGAGGCGGCGGCGCGGTGGGGATGGGGCCCGTGACGAGCGGCGGCGGCAGCGGCGGGCAGTCCGCCAGCGCGTCCGGCGCGCACCGGGTGCGGAACGTGTACGTGTAGGGCACGCTGCTGGTCTCGCCTGCGAGGTTCTCGACGCCCGCGCTCACCTCCACCCGGTATTGGTGGTCGTACTGCAGCTGCCCCGTCGGGCGCAGCATGGCGAAGAACGCGATGCTTGTGTTGTACGGCGTGTGGAAGGTCGTGGGCACCGTCTCGCCGCTCTCGTCCACGAGGCGGATGAGGGGGCTCAGCTGATCACGCTTGATGCCATAGCCGAACACCACGCCCAGCTGGGTGAGCGTGCGGCTCTCGGCCGGGTCGACGGGGAAGTTCGTCTCGCCATCCTCGGGCACCGTCGCGACCACCAGGTCCGTATCCATGGAGGCCACGCCCTGGACGCGCCGGTAGAGCGCCTGCCAGGATGCAGCGACGAGCTTGGCCAGGTGGGGGAGGGAGCCGTGCGCGTCTGGGTTGTAGATGTGCGTACCCAGCCAGGGGTAGGTGTTCCAGGCTTGTAGGTAGCCGTTGTATGCGGCGCGCCGCTGGATGAAGATCACGAACCCCATGCGGCCCATGCCGTTCTCGATGGTGGCCTGATCGATGGTGCTGACGGCCGGGTTCGAGCCGTACATCACGCTGTCGGAGAAGATGCTCGGGAGGGGCTCGTAGGGCGCCCAGGACTCCGTGTAGAGCAGCACGTTCTGGTCGATGATGATGAAGTAGTCCGCCTCTCGATCCACGTCACCGACCGGTCCGTCGATCTCTTCCGAGCGCGCGAGCATCATCGTGTCGTAGGTCTGGTCCGCCACGCCGTGGGACGCGAAGCCCAGGAAGAACGCGAGCTGCTCTTTGGCCTCCGACGAGCTGAAGTCCCCTTGATAGGTCTCCATCAGATACTCTTGGTACGCACGCACGAACGGGGGCCAGTGGGCCTCTTCGCCATAGGGGCTCGAGATGGCGTAGCCGCTGTCGGGGAACATCGAGCCCGCTTCGTACATGGGCGCGTAGAGCGGGTCCTCCAACAGCGTTCGGATCGGGCCAGGCGGCAGCTCGGACACGGCCAGCTGCGAGATGTGGACGTGACTGTAGGCGCCGTTGGCTCGCGCCGCGCTGGGGGCGCCGAGCAGGAGCGCTGCGAGGACCAGGAGGGGTCGCGACCAGGAGTGCGATCGCGTGCACGCACGACGACGACTCCGAAGGGGAGAATAAGCCATGCCGCAAGGTACCACGTCGGCCTGAGCCCGTCGCGTAACGTCTGTTACAGAAATGGTACCAACCGCGTGTCGACGCTGAGCGTGTCATCCACGGCCTCCACAGCAGCCGCGAGACACGCGCTGCGGACACCCGCACCCGCAGCCAGGTCCGCGGGGCGCGATCAGCAGGCCCGCTGGAAGCAGCGACGACGCAACGCTCCCTCGAGAGACTCGGCGATCTCTTGGGCCAGCGGGTCCATCGACGGTGCGACGGGTTGGCTCGGGCTGCCGGGGAGGGCCTGCGGAACGAGGGGCACCTGCTCGTTGTACGCGAAGCGGTCGTCCTCGCCGCAACCCGACCACAGCGAGTAGCCGTAGGGGCCGTCTTGACCCGAGCGCCAGACGTCCACGTAGAGATGCCCCCCCTCGCAGGCGAGATGCGCGGACGGGTCGGTGACACGGTGGTCGTGGCGTACACTCGAGATCATGTCCGCCCCGAGCTCGCTGGAGAGCTCGAGCAGCTCGAGGGACAACGCCTCTGCCAGGCTCTCGTACGCGAGTTGCCGCGACGCGTCGTCAGGGAGCGACATCCCGACGTCCTTGAACGAGATGAGGTGGAAGGGCAGCGCCGCGGGCGACGTGCCTTGCAGATCGACGACGAACGGCGAGTAGTTGGGCTCGACGGGGGCTGATGCGGGCGGGGTCTCGACGGCCTGGGGCGCGCGGGCGTCGCTGCCACAGCCCGACAGGAGCGCCGAGCAGCCCAGCAGCCCGATGAGCATGAAGGGCCCCAAGCGCGACGTGAACGACATGAGCGCGGTCCGGGATACGGGCATCGAGAGCAACTCGCCACGGCGCGCTACACGCTGCAGGGTGGCGTGCGGTGTGACCCTGCGGATCCGCGACGACTCAGGTGCATGCGGCATGGGCCAGGCAGCCGCCTGGCAATGGGCCGAGGGGCTCGGGCCCGCCGCAGACGGTGACAGAAAGGCCGCAGACGCGACGAGCGGGGCAGGGCGACGGTTCATGCTAGGCAGAACGCTCAGTCTGTCATGACGTTGCACACGACGACAACCTCGCCCTCGCCTGAGCGGACTGCGCTGGGCGTGTTCGTGGGCGGACGTTCCTCGCGCATGGGCGGCCAGCCCAAGGGGTTGCTGTCTGTTCCGGGTGGGGACGAGCCGCTCGTGCTGCACGCCCTGCGGGCCGGAGTGCATGCGGGCCTGTCCGCCGCGTGGTTGGTGGGTGATCTCGCCGCGTACGATGCGCCGGTCCACGTGGCCCAAGCAGCGTGGCCTCGCTACCTCCTTGGAAGACTGACCGACGACCCCCCGGGCGTGGGTCCGCTCGGCGGCCTCCGCGCCCTGCTGGCCGCGGCGAGCGAGCACCGCTTCGAGCACGTCGTGGTGGTGGCCTGCGACATGCCGTACGTCGATGGCCCTCTCTTCGCCCAGCTGGCGACCCACGCGAGCGCCGCACCCGTGCTGGCGGCCCGACGTGGCCCTCGTGCCCCCTGGGAGCCCATGCTCGCCCGCTACCGCCCCGAGCAGGTGCTCCCCGCGCTCGACGCCACCATCGCCTCGGGCGCGCGCTCCTTCCAAGCGCTCTTCCAACAGGTCTCGCCCGAACGCTTCGACGGTCCGGGCGTCGCCGCCGCCCTCGACGACTGGGATCACCCGAGCGACGTCCGTCGCTGACGAGGGGCTGCGAGCGAGCGCGGCTACGCTTTGGCGCGCAGCGTCGCGTAGTCGCGCCCGGGCTCGGCCCGCAGGCCCACGGGCAGTCCGGCCGCCTGCCACCCGAGCTCCGCCGTGCCGCCGAACGCGTCTTTCCTGCCGCCCCAACCCGCGCTCTGGTCGCGCACGTCCGCGAAGCCTGCCTCCCGCAGCAACGTCGCTGCGGCTGCGCTCCGGCCACCCATCTGACAGCCGACGATGAGCTTGGCGTCGAGCGGGAAGCTGGCCTTCACCACATCGACGAACGCGTCGTTGGGGACCATGCCGGTGCCACCGCGCAAACGCACCGGGATGTTGTAGGCACCACTCGGATGGCCACCGTCGAACTCGGCCTCGGTGCGCACGTCCAGGTACACGTAACCCTCGTCCTCCATCAGCTCGAGCGCCTCGTCCGGGGAGATCAGGGGGGTATCACTCATGTGTTCGTCCTCACGGGCTCCAAGGGGGTATCACTCATCCGTTCGTCCGCGCGGGCTCTCGCGGCGCGGGGTCACGCAGGAAGTAGTTCTCGAGCGTCTCGCGGTGGGGCAGCACGGACTCGACGCGGGCGCCGGCGTCCAGAGCGGCGCGCAGCAGCGCGTCGACCGCGTCCACGTCCACGCTCAGCACCCACGAGCCCCCGTGCGGGGTGAGCACGCCATGTCGGCCGAGCGCACGCTGCGCTTCCTCGCTGAGGCCGCCCAGCTGCACCTCCACCCGGCGCTGCCCGCGATGCAGAAGCGCGTCCATGGTGCCCGCGGCGGTGACCACGCCGCGCTGCAGAATCGTGACGCGGTCGCACAGCATCTCCACGTCGCTGAGGATGTGGCTGGTGAAGATCAGCGTCTTGCCGCGGCGACGTTGCTCGAGCAGCAGATCGCGCACCTCCTTGCGGCCAATGGGGTCGAGACCGCTCATGGGCTCGTCGAGCACCAGCAGCTCGGGGTCGTGCAGCAGGGCCTGCGCGAGGCCGACGCGCTGCATCATGCCCTTGCTGAACTTGCCGATGGGGCGGTCCTTGGCGTGCGTGAGCCCGACGCGCTCCAGCAGCTCGTCGCTGCGACGCGCGCGGTCGCGCGGGGACATACCCATCAGACGCCCGCACAGGTCCAAGAACTCGTGGGGCCGTAGATACTGATAGACGTACGGGTTCTCCGGCATGTAGCCCATACGACGCACGGCCTCGCGGTCGCTCGGGGGTCGGCCGAAGATGCGGACCTGCCCGCGGTCCGGGTGGATCAGGCGCAGCACGCACTTGATGGTGGTGGTCTTGCCAGCCCCGTTGGGGCCCAGCAGGCCGAAGATCTCACCGCGCCTCACCTCGAAGCGCACGTCCTTCACAGCCTCGACCTTCTTGCGAAAGAACCCGATGCGGAAGGTCTTGGCCAGCCCGTCGACGCTGAGCACGACGTCTTCAGAGGACCCGGCCGGCGCGAGGCTCGTTGGTGTGTCTTGGGTGGGCTCGGTCATGACGCAGCGAGCTCCTCGGCGGCGCGCGTGACGGCCTCGACGACCTGCTCGCGCTCCGCGGCGGACATAGTGGGAAAGAGAGGGAGCGACACGCCACGTCGCACGATGTCGACGGCGACCCAGGGTTGTCCGTCGGGCCGCGTGACCGTTGGGTCGGGGGTCACGCTCGGCACCTGCGAGAGGGCGTAGCTGAGAGGTCCAGCCTGCGCACCGTGGCGCCTGCACGCTTCGATGAACCCGTCGCGCGCGGCCTCGCTGGTGCCTGGTGGGAGCAGGGCGCCGAAGGTCTGCTGGTTGGGCAGGGCGCCCGGCGGCGACGCTTGAAACGTGAGGCCAGGCGCGTGTTCGGAGAGCTCCGTGCGCATGTGGGCCGCGTGCGCGCGCCGCCCCGCGTTGATGTCCGCGAGGCGCGCCATCTGGGCGATTCCGAGCGCGCCACCCATCTCGGTCAGGCGGTGGTTGCCCGCGTGACGTTCGAAGACGCCGGGGGCTGCCTGGCCATGGTTGCGCAACACGCGCAGGCGGCGGGCCAGCTCGACGTCGTCCGTGACGCACATGCCGCCCTCACCCGTGGTGATGACCTTGCGGGGGTGGAAGCTGAAGCAGCTCACGTCGCCCAGACTGCCACACGGCGCGCCATCTGCGAACACGCTGCCCAGCGCGCAGGCCGCGTCTTCGATGACGACCAGGCCGTCGAGCGCGGCGCGCAGGGCGGGGCCTCGCGCAGGGTTTCCGAACTGGTCGATGACGATGGCGGCGCGGGTGCGGGGGGTGCGCGCCGCCGCGAACGCCTCGGGCGTGGCGTTCCACTCGTGCGGGTCGACGTCCACCAAGGTGACGTGCGCGCCCACCGCGCGTACGGCGTGAGCGGGGCTGGGCCAGGTGAGCGCCGGCACGAGCACCTCGTCGCCCGCGCCGATGCCGAGCGCCTGCAGCGCCAGCACGAGGGCGGCCGTGCCATTGGACACCGCGACGCCCTGCGCGCGCTGGCACTGCGCGGCCACCAGCTGCTCGAAGCGCTCCACCGCAGCGCCCTGCACCAGCATCCCGCTGCGCAGCACGCGCAGCACCGCGTCGCACTCGGCGTCGTCCAGCAGGGGGCGGGTCATCGGGATCATGGGCCGGAGAGGATATCAGATGTCAGTGGAAGTCACGCGAGCGCGGCAGGTCTTCGGGCACCGGGCGCGCGTCTTCCGCCGGCATGCGCGGCGCGAAGAGCTTCTGCACCAAGAGGTGCGTGACGCCGTCCACCACCTGCAGCACGCCCGACAAACCCAGCAGCACGGACGTCTTCGCCAGCGTGCGTTGGCGCTCGAACGCGTCGGGGTACATCACGGCGTTGACGAAGCCAGTCTCGTCCTCGAGCGTGAAGAACGTCACCCCCGACGCCGTGCCCGGGCGCTGGCGGCAGATGACCAGGCCCACGTAGTCCACGCGCTGTCCGTGGGGCTGGGCGCCCAGCTCGCGCGCGCTGGGGATGCCCTGCCGCGCCAGGTGCGTGCGCAGGCGCTCGATGGGGTGCCCAGCGGTGCTGTGACGGCTGGCGCGGTAGTCCCACACGATGCGCTCGCTCGGGTCCAGCGACGCGAAGTGCAGCTGCGTCGAGGCGGAAGCCAGGGCGAGCGAGTCGTTGCGATAGCGGGCGAGGGCGCGCACGGCCCAGAGGGCGTCGCGGCGCTCCACCCCGAAGTCGTCGAAAGCCCCCGCCTGGACCAGGCGCACCAGCTGACGCGTGGACAGCGCGGTGCGACGCACGAAGTCGTCGAGGTCGGTGAAGGGGGCCGCGCGCCGGGCCTGCTCGATGCGCTCGCGCTCGGGTGTGCCCAGGCCCGTGACGTAGCGCAGGCCCATGCGCACGGGGGGGTGCGACGCCGCGCTGGGCGTGGCCCCGGGCTCTGCGGTGGGCTCTGCGGCGAGCTCGGGCATGGAGGCCGAGGCCGGCTGGGGCGTGGCCCCGAGGTCTGCGGCAGAGGCGTTCGCGAGCGGCGACGCGATGGGCCCCTCGAGCGTGCAGTCCCAATCGCTGTGGCGCACCGAGAGCGGCAGCACCGGCACCCCGCGCCGCCGCGCGTCGTCCACCAGCGTGGCGGGCTGGTAGAAGCCCATGGGCTGCGCGTTGAGCAGCGCACACAGGAACACCGCTGGGTGGTGACAGCGCAGCCAGGCCGTGGCGTACGACAAGAGCGCGAAGCTCGCGGCGTGGCTCTCGGGGAAGCCGTACTCGCCGAAGCCGCGGATCTGCGCGAACACGCGCTCGGCGAAGTCCTCGCTGATGCCCTTCTGCACCATGCGCGGGACCATGCGCTCGCGGTGCGCCTCGATGCGCCCCTCCTTGCGCCACGCGGCCATGTCGCGCCGCAGCTGGTCGGCCTCGCCCGGGGTGTAGTCGGCGGCCAGCACGGCCAGCTTCATGACCTGCTCCTGGAAGATGGGCACCCCCAGGGTCTTGGCCAGCACGCGCTCGAGCGTGGGGTGGGGGTACTGCACCACCTCCTGCCCGGAGCGGCGCCGCAGGTAGGGGTGCACCATGTCGCCTTGGATGGGCCCCGGGCGCACGATGGCCACCTCGATCACCAGGTCGTAGAAGCAGCGCGGCTTGAGGCGCGGCAGCATGGCCATCTGCGCGCGGCTCTCGATCTGGAACACACCGAGGGTGTCCCCGCGCGAGACCATGTCGTAGGTGGCGGGGTCCTCGGCGGGCAGCGTGGCCAGCTCGAGGGCAGGCCCCTGATGGGCGCGCAGGAGATCGAGGGCGATGCGCAGGCAGGTGAGGGCGCCGAGGCCCAGCAGGTCCACCTTGAACAGGCCGAGCGCCTCGACATCGTACTTGTCCCACTGGATGACGGTGCGGCCGGGCATGGTCGCCGGCTCGACGGGCACCAGCGTGTCGACCGGCTGGTGACCCAGCAGGAAGCCGCCGGGGTGCACGCTCAGGTGGCGTGGTGTGTCCTGCAGCGCGAGCGTGAGCGCGCACAGCTGGCGGGTGCTGGCCGCGTCGGGGGGCAGGCCGGCCTCCACCAGCAGTTGGTCGTCGAGCTTGTCGTGGTAGTGCACGAGCTTCGCCACGGCGTCGATGTCGGTGGCCGGGATGCCCAGCACCTTGCCCACCTCGCGCACGGCCGAGCGCGTGCGGTAGCGCACCACGTTCGCGACCATGGCCGCGTGGCGCCGCCCGTACTTCTCGTAGACGTGCTGGATGACCTCCTCGCGGCGCTCGTGCTCGATGTCGAGGTCGATGTCGGGGGGCTCGGCGCGCTCGCGGCTGAGGAAGCGCTCGAAGAGCAGGTCCATGCGCACGGGGTCCACGGCCGTGATGCCGAGGCAGAAGCAGACTGCGCTGTTGGCCGCGCTGCCGCGCCCCTGACAGAGGATGCGCTCACGCCGGCAGTAGTCGACGATCTCGTGCATGGTGAGGAAGTAGCCGCCGTAGCGCAGGTCCTCGATGACGCTCAGCTCGCGCTCGAGCTGCGCCTGCACGTCGGCCGGGATGCCGTCGGGATAGCGCCGGGCCGCGCCGCGGTAGGTGAGCGTGCGCAGCCAGCTCTCACTGGAGACACCGTCGGGGCGGGACTCCTCGGGGTAGCGGTAGTCCAGTTGATCCAGCGTGAACGCGCAGCGCTCGGCCACGAGCAGGCTGCGACGCAGCAGCTCCGGGGCGTCGGCGAAGCGCGCGTAGGCGACCTCGGGAGCGAGCAGCGCGTGCTCGGCGTTGCCGCGGATGACGGTGCCCGCCGAGGCGAGGGTGACGCCCGCGCGGATGCACGCGACCACGTCTTGCAGAGGGCGGCGGTCGGGGTGGTGGTAGAGCACCTCGAAGCCGCCCACGAGAGGCACACCCAGCGCGCCAGCCGCCAGACGCAAGGCTCGCTCGTGGCCCCGCTCGTGCGCGACGAGGTGGCGCACGCAGTAGGCCCAGAGGTGCGCGTGCACGGCGTGCAGCGCGGGCAGCAGCGCAGGGTCTGCGCACAAGAGATCGCAGTGCGTGAGCGCGGCCAGCTCGGGGACGTGCAGCTGGCTCTGTCCCTTGGGGGCGCGGGCTTGACCCACGCTCAGGAGCCGACACAGCTGGGCGTAGCCGGTTCCGTCGCGCGCGAGGGCGACCACGCGTGACCAGGGTCCGTGCGCATCACCCGCGACACGGGTGCCCCCCGCGACGTCCGTCGGAGCCCTCGGCACGTGGGCGGGAACCCTCGTCACGAGCCCCGCCGCGACACGCGTGGGACCACCAACAGAACCCGGAGAGGGCCGAGGACACGCGACGGTGAGCTCGGCCCCCGCGAGCAGGCGCATGCCCCGGTCGCGCGCGGCGAAGTGCGCCTTGACGAGGCCGTAGACCCCGTCGCGGTCGGTCATGGCGAGCGCGTCGAGACCCAGCGCGTGCGCTTGCTCGACCAGCTCGGTGGCGCTGCTGGCGCCCTCCAGGAAGCTGTAGTGGCTCTTGACCCACAGGGGCACGTAGGTGGCTCCGCGCGAGCCCCGCCGAGGCGCAAGGGCAGTCGAGGACGTGGGCACGGCCACCATGCGCGCCTCAGTCGACGGTGCCGTGCAGGAACCACGCGGCACGCGGGCGATCCCAGTAGACCCACAGCAGCCCGCCAGCGTCGGTCTCGGCGTAGTAGTAGTCGCGCTCGACGGTGCGCTTCCACCAACCTCCGCTCACGCGGTAGGGCCCGTACATGCGCTGCACGCGCTCGCCCTCGGGGCCCTCGGGCACGCCCACGGCCGAGCGCTCGGGGGCCGCGGCCTTGCTCGTCGCGGCGACGGGGGTGATGGACGCGGCGGGGGCGCGCCCAGCAGCGGGTGCAGCCCCCGTGATCGATGTGACGGACGTAGCGGGGGCGCGCCCAGGGGCCGGTGCGGACCCCGGCACGAGGGTCGGGCGCGTGGGTTGGGTGCGCAGCGGGAGGGGCCGCCGGAGGACGCGCCGCACCAGCACGCCTGCGAGAGACTCGGCCTCGGGGACGCCAGGCTCGGACGCACGCTCGTCGAAGTCGAGCACGCCATCCGGACCCGTGTGCTCTGCTTGGGGCTCGGGGTTGGGGTGCGCGTCCGCCGCATGCGTCATGTCGCCCGTGCGGGAGACAGGGCGGGTGGGGCTCGCGGACTTGGGTGAGGCGAGGACGGGCGCCGTTGGTGCTGACGCGATGGGCTCGTAGGCCGGGCGACGCGCGAACAGCCCGCTCGCGTTGTGCTCCACGTAGGAGGCCGCTGGGGTCGGGGGCTCGAGGGTGGGCACCCACACGAAGCGCGCCTCGGGCAGGTGGGCTTCACGCACACGTGCGCGGACCACCGAGCGTGGACCGTAGGCAGCGCGCACGCGGGCCAAGGCGCGCGCCGCGGCGTGGGCGTCTCGCTTGGGGCGCAGGCCGGGGAGCACCAGCGGCTCGGCGTGGGCGCGCTCGGTGTCGGCGCGCAGGACGACCGACTCCACGGGGTGGGGCAGAGCGAGCTGCCCGAGGCGCAGCCGGATGAGCTCCACCAGGACCAGCAGGTCGCCCGTGGGGGCAGCGGGCTCGAGCATCTCTTCCGTGATACGGGTGTGCCCCTGCGGAGCGTCCAGTTCGAAGCGCAGGTGCAGCGCGCGGATGTGCTCCCCTCTCTCGCGCAGGCCCATGAGCAGCGGGTGCAGCGCCGCCTTGATGCCGAACAGCAGACGGTGGACGTCCGCGTCGGGTGGGGTCACCTCGAAGCGCGCCTCGGTGGGCTCCTCGAAGCCCAGGGGTTGCAAGGGCAGCTGGGTGTCATCTGCGAAGAGCGAGCGGACGCGTGCGGCGTCGGGCCCGAAGCGACCTCCGAACTCGGCCGCCGGGAGCGCGAGCAGGTCCCCCAGGCCATGCACCTCCAGCATGGCGAGGTCGTCGCACAGCTCGGCGGGAAGCCCCAGCGTGCGCAGATCGGCGCCGTTGGCGAGCAGCTGCTCTTCAGCGGGGCTGCTCAACACGCGACAGCTGAGCTGCGAACCCGCCGCGGCGTACAGACGGTAGCGATGGAAGCCCACCCAGGTGGCCCCGAACAGACCGCGCCCCTTCAGGAACGCGTGCGTGGCACGAGCCCAGGCGTCGACCCCGCCGTACAGCTTTTCCATGCCGTTGGGGTCCAGGAAGAAGGTGCTCGGGAAGTGGGTGCAAGGCTCGACCTTGGGCGAGAGCATCTGCAGACCACTGGCCAGCTCGGCCTCGAGCGCGGTGACCCGCTCGGCTGAGACGACCCCGGTGTGCAGGCCAGGCAGACGGTCCCGCGCGGCAGCGTGCGTCAGGCCGAGGCGCAGGCCCGCAGCGATGGCTGCGCGGTTGAGGTAGGTCACGCGCGCCTCCGGCCCCTCGCCCGCGACGACGGCCGTGGGCCGGCCGCAAAATTCGGGCCGATCCTGCAGCAGGATCTGGAGCGGGAGGTCGGGCAGCTTCACGAGCGCCACACGCTCGGCCTCCGAGCCTGGTGCGCGCGGGGGCTTCGCCACGCGCTGCGTCATGGACGATCCTCGGGGTCTCCGTCGCTGTCCCCAGCTGTGCTGACGCGCTTGGCGGCGAGCTTGGGGCGCACCACGACCGGCGGCGGTACCACCGAGCGACGCGAGGCGAGCGAGGTGACGACCGCACCCGGCAACGCCAAAGACAGCTGCGCGACCGCCTCGGCCGGCGTGGGCATGCTAGCGGTCTCGGTATCGAAGAGCGACAGCTGCACGTCTTGCGCTGACCCCTCGAGCACGGGCAACGCAGGCAGCGCCTCGAGACCAGCGGGCGCGCGTCGGCGCTCGGACGCGGGGCCCTGCAGCGTGCCCAGCTTGTTCTTGAGCACGCGCTGGGACAGCACGAACGCCCCGTCGGGGGTGCGCTCGCGCCGAGGCTCGAGACGCAACGCCACCATGGCACCCAGCGAGGGGGCGCGGGCCTGGGAGTCGCTCAGCACGCAGAGCTGCGCGTCGTGCTTGCGCAGGAGCCCGGAGAGGCGCGTCTGCCATGGGTTGTGCGCGGCGGGCACGCGCCCCACGAGGTCCATGATGACCAGGCCGAAGCCCCCCGAGCGCACGAGCCACTCCGCCACGCGGCAGAGGCCCTCGGGACCCTCCTTGGTGGGCACGCGCACGATGACGAGCGCGTCCAGGTCCACACCCGCCGCGACGAGGTCTGGCGGATAGAGCGGCCCGTCAGTGGGCTCGATCCAGACCACCGATTCACCCTCGCGTTGCTTCGCGAGCACCATGCTGACGGCGGTGCTGGTGCGACCCGTGGAACCGGAGAGCTCGACGATGCGACCCGCGAGGGCATCACCCTGCCAGGCATGGTGGCTCGTGTGGGAAGAAGGGGGGGGAGTGGACTCCTCCGCGACGCCGGGCAGGCCGAGCTGCGCGGACGGATGCTCCGGGTTGCGCCGAAGCGCGCTCTCCGCGGAGCCGTGATCCGCGGGGACGTGGTCATGGGTCAGAGCGAGATCCATGGTGTCATCTCCAGTGTACTGAACGGGTGAACAGAATCAAGGCTGGTCCCACCATTGGATGGATCGGATGACGACGAGCGAGTGACGAGGGTGTTATCGGCCGGGCTCGTTCTGAACATAGGATCAGCCATGTGCGAGGCATACCGCAGGGGTGAGACATTCTTGTGACGAGGCCCGGGAGGCATGCGACAACGCCCGCATGATCGACCCGAATCACGAGAATGTGCGTCTGCTCGGACCTTTGGCTGCCCTCGTGGGCGTCTGGGAGGGGGGCACGGGCGTCGACGAGGCTCCCAAGGAGCCCGAGCGTGACCAGCTGGCGGTGAGCAAGTACCGCGAGCGCCTGGTGCTCGAGCCCATCGGGCGCGTCGACAACCACGAGCAGGTGCTGTACGGCCTGCGCTACTCGACCATGGCGTGGCGCCACGGCTCGGACGACAGCTTCCACGAAGAGGTGGGATACTGGCTGTGGGACGCGGCCAACAAGCAGGTCCTGCGTTCGTTCATCGTGCCGCGCGGTGTCACGGTGCAGGCGGGTGGCACCGTCGAGCCCGACGCGAAGACCTTCAGCCTCAGCGCCGTCGCCGGTTCGGGCACCTACGGCATCTGCTCGAACCTCTTCCTCGAGGAGGAGTTCAAGACCGTGCGCTACGACCTGACGGTCACGGTGCATGACGATGGTACGTTCAGCTACGAGGAGGATACCCAGCTGCAGATCAAAGGGCAGCCGGACATCTTCCACCACACGGACCGCAATCACCTGAAGCGCGTCGGCTGACCTGACGCGGCCGCCGTCCTCCATCGCGAGCGCGCGCTGTGCGCGGGGTTGCCAGCCCCATCCGAGGGTCTGCGGGACCGCGCTCGGGCTGGCGCGAGGGACCCCGCGTCAGCGCGCGTCCAGCACGTACACGGCGTAGGCCCACGTGGTCGCCGCCGTGAACATCAGGGCATCTACACGGTCCAGCAGCCCGCCGTGACCCGGCAGGATGTTGCCCGAGTCCTTCACACCAGCGCTGCGCTTGAGCAGCGACTCCAGCAGGTCACCCGCCTGGCCGAGCCCGCCGGCCACCACGCCCAGCGCGACGGCGTGGGGCACGGGGATGGGCAGCTTCATCACGTAGAGCGCGAAGAACGCGCCGCCCACCGCGCCCACCAGGCCACCGAGCGATCCCTCGATGGTCTTCTTGGGCGAGAGCTTCTCGTAGAGCTTGTGTTTCCCGAAGGCCCGGCCCGCGAAGTACGCCGCGGTGTCCGACAGGAACGCCAGCATCATCGCCAACACCACCCAGCGTGCTCCGAACGGCAGACCGTGCAGGAGGTCGACCGTGACCAGCAGTCCGCCAATGTAGATGGGCCCGCCGAACAGCCAGCCCGTGCGGGCGCCCGCCGTCTCGATGGGCTCGGGCCGCAACAGGCTCGCCACGAGCGCCACCATGCCGAGACCAAGGACGGCCGGGAAGAGGTAGGCGGGGGCGAACACCACGGTCGCCGCGAAGCCCAGGGTCGCGAGCGTGCCGATGCCTATCAGGACGGTCTGGCCGGGCATCGTCATGGCCATCAGCTCACGCGCCACGATGGCGATGGCGAGGAACGCGAACGCGTGAAAGCCCCAGCGCGGCCCGTAGAACAGGAGCCACAAGATGACGGGGATGAGCGGCAGGGCGGAGGCGAAGCGCAGCGCGGTGCTGCCTAGCTTGCCCTTGGCGTTGCCTGCTTCGGAGGCGGACACGGAGTCGCTCGCCGCGGCGTCAGAAGGGCTGCTCGGCGTGGCGTCGTCTCCGCCTGTGGTCATGGGGCCTCGGGAGCGGGGTGCTTGCCCTCTTGGGGCTGGATCGTGGGAGCGGCTGGCTCTGTGGTCGGGCCATTGGCGTCGGTCGGCTCCAGCGCCGCGTCGAGGACGCGGCCGAAGCGGCGCTCGCGTGAACGGAATGACGCAAACGCCTCGTGCAGCTCAGCCAGGTCGAACTCGGGCCACAGCTTGGGGGTGAAGAAGAGCTCGGCGTAGGCCACGCCCCAGAGCAGGAAGTTGCTGATGCGCTGGTCCCCGCCCGTGCGGATCAACAGGTCGACTGGCCCGACCTCGGCGGACGGCAGGCGCGACTCCAGCAGCTGCTGCGTCACGTCGGACGGCGCCAGACGACCCGCCGCGACGTCCTGCGCGATGGCCGCTGCCGTGTCCGCCAGCTCCTCCTGGCCCCCGTAGGAGAGGGCGAGCGTGAGGGTCATGCCGTGGAGGTGGGCGGTGTCGCGCTCGAGCGCGTGGAGCACGGTGAGCACACGCGCGGGGAGCTTGTTCAAGCGGCCTATGGCGCGCAGGCGAATCTGGTTGTCCATGAGCTCGGTCCGCTCGGACACCAGGTACTCGATGAGGAGCTCCATGAGGGCGCTGACCTCATGGCTCGGACGCTCCCAGTTCTGCTCGCTGAAGGCGTAGAGCGTGAGGGCGGACACCCCGCTGCGGCGGCACTCGCGGACGATGTCGCGCACGGTGTGGCTGCCCTGGTGGTGCCCAGCAGTGCGGAGCCGACCGCGACTGGACGCCCAGCGTCCGTTGCCATCCATGATGATGGCGACGTGCTGAGGTGGGGCGTCGGGAGGGGCGGTCACGGGGTATCCAAGGTACAGCGCGACCGGATCGACACGCTGTGGGCGAAGGAACGACACGTAACACGGGGGCATTCCTCCTTCAAGCACGTGACCCCGGTGATGGCGCGTGATCTCGGGGCCGGTGTGGGTGGTTTCACGTGAAACTCGGCCGCACGCACCGGATCGGTTGGCCACGTCTACGAAGGCGGGGACGCGATCGCAGGTCTGCGTCCAGGGCATGGCAGGTGGTTGGACCGAGTTGACGTGGTCGGTGCGAAGCGGATGCGAGGACGCGGACCCACACACGGGCCACTTGCTGCTGGACGCGTCCCTGTGGCCGGAGCCGTACGGCCCCCGTCGCGCCCGGTCGGCGATGACGCGCGAGGATCTTGCGGGCGGGTGACGATGACAGGGGCGCTCGACGTCCGCCTAGGGCAATGTCGAGACGGGCGCTGGCCCGCATGGGGAGGCCTTCGGGTTTGGACGGCGGAGGTCTCGACCGCGCACGTCCAGGGAGGAGAGAAGCCGCTCGAGTCATGTGCGCGCATGGCGTGGGCGACCGGTCCCGCCCCCAGCGGACCTCAGGACATGGAAGTCGGCGCGGGTCTCGCACGTGAAGCGGGGATGCCGCCGTGGTGGTCTCGCACTGTGCGCCCTCGCCTCGTCACACGACCGCCCCACGCGGTGGGAGCGAACAGTCTGTACACCAGGCTGGCTGCGGCGGTCAGCGGACGACCGCCAGCGCAGGACTGCGGCCAGGCGCACCAAGGCGTTTCACGTGAAACCTCGTCATGTCACCCGCCATGACGCACCCGAGACGTTTCACGTGAAACCTCTACTCGAGGACGAGCCCCGCGCGTACGTCGCTCTCGAATGCGGCCTCCACCGTCTCGAGGGCTGCCTCCAGCTCAGGAGACTGCCCTGCAGGCATCCGCACCTCGACGTGAACGATGAGATCCCCGTGACCTTCCTTCCCCGGAACACCCTTCCCCCGGACTCGCAGCTTGCGACCCGTCTGGCTCCCGGCGGGCACACCCACCCGGACGTCCCCCTCGAGCGTCGGCACGCTCACCTTCGCCCCGCGGTAGGCCTCCAGCGGCGTCACGGGTACCCTCACGTGCAGCTGCGCTCCCTCTCGCCAGTACAAGGGATGCTTGGCCACAGCGACCTCGAGCATCAAGTCACCCGCGCCACCCGCGCCCGCTTGCCCCTGCCCTCGCAGTCGGATCTTGGCCCCATCCACGACACCCGCAGGGATCTTCACCTTCACGCCCCGCACGTTGCCGCCCGAGTCGGTCATGGACAGCTCCCGCTCACAGCCCTGGAGCGCCTCGACGAAGCCGATCTCGACCGAACCCGTCACGTCCCGTCCGCGAGGTGCGCGGTGCTGACCGAAGAAGTCACCGAAGTCCTCGACGCGCGCGCCGCGCCGTCGCCCACCACGCGCAGCCGCCCCGAACAGGTCGCCGAAGTCGAAGCCTGCGAAGGCCTCCGCACCGTGGCGGCGGGGGTCGAACCCCTCGCGCAGCCCATCCTCTCCGTACTGGTCGTAGAGCTTCCGCTTCTCCTCGTCCCCTAGGACCTCGTAGGCCTGCGAGACCTGCTTGAAGCGCTCCTCCGCACGCGGATCGTCGGGGTTGTGGTCAGGGTGGTACTTCTTCGCCAGCTTCCGAAACGCCTTCTTGATCTCGGAGCTGCCAGCGTCCCGGGCAACGCCGAGCACGTCGTAGTAGTTCTTTGCCATGACTTGGCCACAGCCTAAGTCGCCCTCTCCACAACACAAGCGGCCGCGCGGCGCCTCGCGGCACGTCGCCGCGGTGGTCGAACGCCACCCCTCGCCCCTCGGCCCTCCGATCCTTGACCTCCCGACGAGGCCCCCGCACAACACCCCTCATGTCCCTGCAGGATGACTCCCGGCGGCGCCTAGCCGACCTCGAAACCCGTGGTCTCTTGCGTCGACCACGCGTCGTCGATGGCCCCCAGCAGGCCACTCTCCAGATCGCCCAGCGCCCCCTGCTGTGCTTCTCGAGCAACAACTACCTCGGCTTCGCCAACCACCCGCAGCTGATCGCAGCCGGCGTGCGAGCGATGCAGGAGACCGGCGTGGGTGCAGGCGCCAGCCGCCTCATCTCGGGCAACATGGCAGCCCACGAAGCCGCGGAGACCGCCCTCGCCGACTACGTCGCCCTACCCGCAGCGCGCCTGTTCTCGACGGGCTACGCGGCCAACGTGGGGAGCCTCCAGGCGCTCGCCGAAGCAGGCGACGTGATCTACTCGGACGCCTTGAACCACGCGAGCCTGATCGATGGCTGCCGCTTGAGCCGCGCCCGTGTCGAACGTTACCGCCACACGGACCTCGACCACCTCCGCGACCTGCTGCGGGCGACCCGGCAGAGCGCGCGCCGTGCCTTCATCGTCACCGACGCCCTGTTCAGCATGGACGGAGACCTCGCCCCCCTCGCCGCCCTGCGTGTCCTGGCGGACGAGTTCGAAGCGCACCTGTACGTGGACGAGGCACACTCCGTGGGTGTCCTAGGCCCCGCCGGTCGCGGCGCCTGCGCAGCAGCGGGGGTGCGACCCGACGTGTTGATCGGCACGCTCGGCAAGGCGTTCGGCCTGGCGGGTGCGTTCGCCGCGAGCGACCGTGACACCGTGGACTGGCTGTACAACCGAGCGCGCAGCTTCGTCTTCTCCACCGGGCCCCAGCCCAGCCTGGCCGCGCAGGTCGTCGCCGCCGTCCCCCTGCTCCATGGCGCCGACGCCGAGCGCGCCCGCCTGCAGCGCCACAGCCAGCGTCTCCGCGAACACCTCCGCGCGGCCGGTCATGACGTCCCCATGCTGGCCACCCCCATCGTGCCGCTGCTCCTCGGCACCGAGGCCAGTGCGCTCACGGTGGCCGCAGCACTGCTCGAGCGCGGCATCTTCGTCCCCGCCATCCGCCCTCCCACGGTCCCGCCCGGAACCGCGCGCCTGCGCATCGTGCCGACCGCGGCCCACACGGACGACCAGCTGGACGCCCTCATGACGGCCCTCTCGGAGTGCACCGCGTGAAGGGCTTCTTCGTCACCGGGACGGGCACCAACGAAGGCAAGACCTTCGTCACCCGCGGCCTCGCCCGCCACCTGCGGCGACGCGGAGTGGACGTCGCCGCACTGAAGCCGCTGGAGACCGGGGTCGACCCCACGCCTGTCGACGCCCAGGCGCTCGCACACGCCTGCGGTCGCCCCGAGCTCGCCGACCTGCCCGGCTTCTACCGCGCCTGCGCACCCCTCTCGCCGTTCAGCGCAACCATGCGCGGAGAGCCCCCCGTGCCCCCCACCAGCAGCCTGATCACCAGCCTCGACCAGGTCGTCTGCGACATCATGCTGGTGGAAGGAGCGGGCGGCGTCCTCGTGCCCCTCGACGCAAAGCGCACCATCGCCGACCTCATCGCGGCGCTCCGCATCCCATCCCTGCTCGTGGCTCGCAACGGCCTCGGCGTCATCAGCCACGTCTGCTGCGCCCACGAAGCCCTCGCCCACCGCCAGCTGTCCATCGCCGCCGTCGTCCTGACCGAGCACGGCCCGGCCGACACCTCCCAAGACGACAACCTCCAGGCCCTCCGCGCCCTGCTCCCCACCCCCGTCGTCCGCTTCCCCAGCGCCCCCAACGACGACGACGCGCTGGCCATCGCGGCCACGGAGCTAGCCAGCCTGCTCGTTCGGAACATGTATCTCCAATGATACTGCAGGATGACCGGGTCACCCAGGCGAGTCTGCGAGCCGCGAGCCTGCGAGCCGCGAGCCTGCGAGCCGCGAGCCTGCGAGCCGCAAGCGTGCGAGCCTGCGAGCCGCGAGCCCGCGAACTTCAGGATCAACTCCCGCCCCCCCCACGCCCCCACCGCACCCCCTCCACCCCGGACACAGTCGAGCCCAGTAGCCCACGCGGGGTCAGCTCCCGAGGGGGTTGGGGGGACCGAGAAAGCAAACGCAGTGCAGCTTTCTCCGGGGGCCCCGCAGGGAGCGCCTGCGCGACCGGCCCCTCGGGAGCTGACCCCGCGTGGGCGATGATTTCGCTCATCGGGCCTTGCACCTCCCCCAAGCGTATGTAAAGTCTCGCCTCTCGCTCACGGGCGAGGTCATCCCTGGGGCTATAGCTCAGCTGGGAGAGCGCTTGAATCGCACTCAAGAGGTCATCGGTTCGATCCCGATTAGCTCCACCACCCAAGGTCCGACACGAAACGCCAGCGCTCCGCTGGCGTTTCTTTTTTGTCGGCTCCCACCCCACGGGGCGTAGCCTCGGGTGATGAACAGCGCGCCCCTCCCACAGAAGCCGTTCGTCCTGGCCGGCGTGCTCCTCGCCGTCGCCAAGGTGGCCCTCGACTACGCCGTATCCGCCGCGTTCGGTCAGACCTGGAGCCCCCTCTACTACGTCAGCCCGGTCGACGCGCCCTTGTTCCACCCTGGAGACAACCTCCGGTACTACGCGGCCCTCTGGGCCTCGGCCATCCCCTTTCTCGCGGTGGGCATGTGGCTCTCGGCGCGCCGCCTGCGGGACGCAGGCGCGCCGGCTTGGATGGTGCTGCTCTTCGTCGTCCCCTTCGCGAACCTGCTCTTCTTCCTGGCGCTCTCCGTCCTGCCCACCGCCAGCCAAACGACCGCTGACGCGGTCGCGGGCACGGACGCCACCCCTGCGCCACCCCCATCCCCCGACGGGCCGCCGCGAATGAGCGCCGGCGCAGCGCTGGCGCTCAGCACGCTGGCGGGGGCCACGATCACCCTCGGCTCGCTCGGCGCATCGGTCGGCCTGTTGGGCAACTACGGTGCGCCCCTCTTCATCGGCGCACCGCTCTTCTCCGGCTTCGCGACCACCATGCTCTTCGACCAGCTGCACGGCGTTCGTGCACACCGCGGCCGCGCGTACTCACTCGGGGCGTCCATCGCGGCGCTGATGGTCAGCTTCGTCGTGCTGCTCGCCTTTGCGCTCGAAGGGCTCATCTGCCTCATGATGGTCTGGCCGCTGGCCGCCACGACCACCCTGGTGGGCCACCAGATCGCATTCGCGTTGCGTAGCCAGATCCGCGACGCCAACGGTCGCTGGGCAGCGCCCTCCCTGTTGCTGCCGATGCTGCTCGTCGCCGAGGGCATCGCGCCGCCACCATCCGAGACCTACATGGTGGAGACCGTCGTCGAAGTCGCCGCACCGCCAGAGGTTGTCTGGGAGCACGTCGTCGCATTCCCGGAGCTCCCGCCGATCGAAGACTGGATCTTTCGTGTCGGCGTGGCGGCACCCACTGGCGCGCGGATCGAAGGCAGCGGCGTCGGCGCGATCCGCCGCTGCGAGTTCACGACGGGCGAGTTCATCGAACCCATCGAGGTGTGGGATCCCCCGCGTGAGCTGGCCTTCGGCGTCGAGGACATGCCGGACCCGATGCGCGAGATGTCCCCCTACGACATCCGCCCGAGACACCTCGATGGCTACTTCCGCACCACGGCGGGGCGCTTCCTCCTGGAGCGCACCCACGATGGACACACACGTCTGCGGGGACGCACCTACTACCAGCTCGACATGATGCCCACGGCATACTGGAAGCTGTGGGCGGACGACATCGTCCACCGCATCCACCTCCGCGTGCTGCGCCACGTCGCGCGCCTGTCCGAGGACGCCGCCGCACAGCGCTGACCAACCGCGCCACCACCAGCGCGCGCTCGTCGACTCCAAGGCCCCTTCCACGAGCCTCGCCGCACGGGCCACGGGACGGAATGCGAGAGGCCCGCCGACATACGCCGCGGGCCCCTGCTCACACGCACTCGGACAGCTCAGCTGTTCTGCTTCGTCCAGCCCGTGAGGAACTCGCAGAACTTGGCGACGTTCTCGGGCTCCATCGCGTTGTACATGCTGATGCGCAGACCGCCGACGGAGCGATGCCCCTTGATGCCGGCGAACCCGGCCGCGCCCGCGTCCGCCACGAGCTTCTTCTCGAGCGTCTCGGTCGGCAGGTTGAACACGGGGTTCATGACCGAGCGCGAGTCCTTCTCGATGGTGAGCTTGTAGAAGTCGTTCGCGTCGAGGATGTCGTACAGCATCTTGGCCTTGGCCAGGTTGCGCGTCTCCATCGCCGCTGCCCCGCCCTGCGCCTTCACCCAGCGGAGCACGTTGCGGACCATGTAGACCGGGAACGTCGGCACCGTGTTCGCCATGGAGTCCTTGTCGACCATGGTGCTGTAGCGGAAGATCTTGGGGATGGACTTGGGCGACTTGGCCGCCAGATCCTTGCGGACGATGACCACCGTCACGCCAGCGGGACCCAGGTTCTTCTGTGCACCCGCATAGATGAGGCCGAACTTGCTGACGTCCGTGGGGCGCCAGAGGATGTCGCTCGACATATCGGCGACGAGCGGCACGCTGCCCGTGTCCGGGTACGTGTGGTACTGGCTGCCCATCACGGTGTTGTTCGACGTGATGTGCACGTAGGCCGCGTTGGGGTCGAGGTCGAGGTCGGCCTGCTTCGGCACGCGGACGTACTTGTCGCCCTCCTTGCCCGTGCCCGCCAGACGCCCCGTGGCCACCACGTTGGCCTCCGCCATCGCGCCCGCCGACCAGGTGCCGGTGTCGACGTAGTCCGCCGAGCCGCCGCCCGCCAGGTTCATCGGGATGAGCGCGAACTGCGTGCTGGCGCCGCCGCCCATGAAGATGACCTCGTGCGTGTCCGGGATGGCGAGCAGCTCACGCAGCAGCACCTTGCACTCCTCGTGCACGCGCATGTACGCGCCGCCGCGGTGCGAGTGCTCGAGGATGGACATGCCCGTGCCCTCGAAGTCGAGGAGCTCGTCGCGGGTGTGCTCGAGGGCGGAGAGGGGGAGGGTCGCGGGACCTGCGTTGAAATTGACGACTCGGCTCATAGGGGCCGGAAGGTACCGCGCGCGGCTGCGCATGCAAGACGCCGCAACGATGAATCAGCTACGCAACCCTTTCATAGGGGAGTCAAAATGCGACACCCGGTACGGGGCGCCACCCCCCGCGACGCCGATCATCACCAAGCATTTCGGACGTGTCGGTCTTGGCACGCCTCTCGCACGAGGTCCGTTCATGGCTCGAGCCATCGACACGCCTCCGACGGGCCTCCACTTCGTCGTCCCCACCCACCCTGCGGACACCGCCCGCGTGGAAGTGTGCGCCTTCCTGGACATCCCGGACGGCCACGCCTCACGGCCGGGCACAGGCACCGTGGCCTCCCTCAAGGTGGGCGCCGACGGCATCGGTCTCCGCGCGGCGACCCGCAGCTGGTACGTCCCCTACCATGAGCTCGAGGCCCACGAAGCCCGAGCGGACGGGGTCTTGCTGCGGATGAAGAGCGGCCGCTGCCTCGAGCTGCGCACACCCGCTCCGCACGTGCTGCAGCGCCACCTCGAGAAGCGCATCACGTCGTACGCGCGCCACGCGATCCTCGCCCAACAGCTACCGAGCGCCATGACCGCCACATCGCCAAGCAGCCAGCTGTTGAGCGCCTTCGAGAACCCCGCGACCGCACCCGAGGAGCGGGTCGCCATCGCCACGTGGCTCGGGACACGCCCTTTGGAGCGCGGCGACGCGCTGTACCTGCACCGCATCGTGCACGACATCGCCGACGGTGACTTGGCCGGGACGGTCAGCGAGGCCCTCGATCTCGGCGCTTAGCCCAGCCCGCGCGCCGCTCGGGGGTCTACCTCATGGCGTGGGACGCATCGCCCAGGTCAGGGAGTGATCGCGCGCGTGACGGTGCCGCTGTCGCGCTCGCCGAAGATCATGCTGGGCAGGACACCCGGGGCCAGCAGCGACGGGGTGACCTCGCTGGACGGGAACATCTGCACGAACGCGGGCGCCTCGGGCACGCGGTCCACCACGCTCCGCTCCAGCACCATGGAGTTGTACTGCACGGCCGCGAGCTCCGGCGTGTTGCTGTTGAGCACGACCTCGACGTCGTAGCGCCGGCTGTAGGCACGCAGACCCGGGATGCGGCTCTCGTAGGGCGACCAGCTGTCGGCGCTGGTGCCGTTCTCGGAGCATCCGAACACGCCGCGCTCACCGTGGCAGAACAGGGTCTGGTTGCCGGTGGTGTGCCCAGGCGTCCGGAGCAACACGCAGCCGTCGCCGAGCGCCACGTCCGCATCGAACAGCACCACACGGTCGGTCGGCACGCCGCGCTTGCCCTCGGCGATGAACCAGCTGCGCTGCATCGGGTGCAGCTCGTCCCAGTCGTCCCACTCCCGCCGCGGGGCCAGCAAGTACGCGTTGGGGAAGCGCGCGCGCAGCAGCTCGCCCGTCACGCTGGGGATCTCACAGCCGAGGATCGGCCGCAGGTCCTGCGTGTGGAAATGGTCGAACGCGACCAGGTCGATGTCCGTCGGCGACAGCCCGTGGCGCGCGAGCTGCACCTCGAGCGCGTCCCCGCGCGTCGTGATCGCCTGCGCCAGCCCGTCCCCCGTGCGCGCGAGCAGCTGCGCGAAGTAGGGGGTGGCCTTGGACGCTTCGTAGTCGGTCGGGTTGAACAGGATGTTCTTGCGCACCGTGCGCCCTGCCTCCTGCACGTCGACCTGCACGAGCAGGCAGCGATGCGACATGACCACGTAGGGCAGAGGCAGCGGCACCGCGTGCTGAAACGCGTAGCCGGTCGGGTAGAGGAGGGTCGTGAGCGGCAACGTGCGCACGGCGCCCACGCGCGGACCTGTACGCAGCGCGTCTCCGAGCGCCTCTCCCGCGTAGCGCAGCGCACGCAGCTGGGCGCCGGGTGACGTCAGCGCCCGCGCCTCTTCGAGGTCGTGCAGCACGCGCACCCAAGGGACGCGCGCGTCGACCGCGTCGCCGAGCGTCAATGCCACGCGTCAGCCCCGCAGCGCCTGGCTGAGCAGGGGCACGAGCGTGCGCACGGAGGGCTTGCCGTTGAAGCGGGTGAGCGCCGGACCCAGCTTGTGGTTGGTCTTGTGGTCGTTGAACCACGCCGGCCGCGGCATGACCATGAACGGACCGCGCACCACGCTCTTCTGCGGCTTGTCGAACAGGTAGCTGTTGTGCACCACGCCCGAGCCCGAGCGGATGTCCTCGGGCGGGTGGCCTGGGTAGGCGCCCCACGTCGTGGACACGAACGCGTACGAGAGCGCGGCCCAGTGGTTGACCGCGACCGAGCCGAAGCGCAGGTCCGCGATGGCCTTCTCGACCGCGTTGGCCACGGCCGGGTCCTCGAGCGACTTGGGGTGCACGATGAGGGAGCAGCTGAGCGTGCCCCACAGGCGGTCGTTGGCGAAGTCCACCGCGCGCTCGATGTACTCGACCACGGAACCCGCCTCGAGCGTCGTCTCGCTGGTGACGCCGCACCACGCCTCGGTGTTGAAGCAGATGTCGTCCGCGTCGGCGCTGGGCACGCCCGTGATGAACGTCCAGGGCACCTTGCCCGCGCCGTCTGGTCCGAACTGCCGGGCCTGGGGATGCGCCGCGAGGAAGCGGTCGTGGCGCTCCTCCGCGCCGGGGTAGTAGGGCACGCGCGGCTCGGCCTTCGAGAGCGCCTTGCTGATGGCGTCGTTCAGCGCCTCGCGCTGTGACCAGCTGGCGTGCTGGATGATCACGCGCGTAGCGTTGCAGTTGAAGCCCGCGTTGTTGGTCAGCGACGAGGCCAGGTTCACGCCCTGGAACGCGATCTCCTTCTGGCTCCAAGGGCCCGGCACGACGATGATCGGGCTCACGTTGCCCAGCTCGCTCGATACACGGCGCGTGTTGCGCGGCTGCTTGTCGCGCTTGCGGCGCTCACCGTCGGCGCCCACGCCCCACACGATGGCGTCGTAGGTCTTGTCCGAGCCCGTGATGTGGATCTCTTCGACACCCTCGTGGTTGCAGAGGTAGTCGCCCTCGGCCGCGCCGCCGTAGACGAGCCGGAAGAAGCCGCGGTCCGCCAGGGGCTGGAAGATGTCCGCGAAGACCGGACCGAGGTTCTCGTTGACCGGGTTCATCTTGAGGATGACCACCTGCCCCTCGACGAAGAGCTTGTACAGTGCGTCCATCGGCCCGATGGACGACACGTTGCCGGCCCCGAGCACCAGGGCGACCTTCCCGGTCGTGGGGCGCGTCCGGTAGAACTCGGCCATGTGGTCGGGCAGGTTCGCGAGGGTGACCTCGGGCTCCATCCACACCTCGGCGCTGAAGCCGGTGAACGTGAGCTTGTCCCAGTTGTCCGTGGGGAAGACGGTGGCCACGACGCGCCCATCGACGCGCGCGAACGGCTCGGCCGGCAGCTGCGGCGCGCCGTAGCGCTCGATCTCGAGCAGCGAGCGCTTGAGCAGGCGGATGTTGCGCGCCATCACGGCGGGACCGGCCAGCCACTCCTCGCCTGCGGTGGGCGAGCTGAACGCGATGCCCTTGGCCTTGCAGCCCGCGGCTGCCCAACGCTCCGCGTCGGCGAGGGTGCGGTCGAGCAGGACGTCGAGCAGGGAGACACGCTCGCCGATGCTGAGCTTGGCCCAGGTGTCCTTCTGCGCCTTGATCGCCGCGACCGCCGCGTCCATCGCTTCCCGCGAGGTGGGCGGGATGCTGTGCTTCGCTTCGGGGATGGCGACGGATCCGACAGGGAGTGCAGCGCTCGTGCTCATGGGCTTCCTATTGAACGAGGTTCGAGGACGAGCACGTTATAAGATCTCGCGGGGGGACGCCACGCCTCGTTCCTCCTTGTCGCTGGTTGGTGACGTGGTTGCAGGAGGGGGGCGCGGCCGTGGGCCAGGGCCCGGTCGCGCAGGCGCTCCCTGCGGTGCCTCCCCGCTTTCGGCGCGCACGTATTCGGAACGAGCGCGTGGGGTCTGGCTCGTTCAGCAGAGCCCGACGACCCCAAGCCGAGCACCTCGGAAACCAAGTCGAGCGCATCTGAGCCCCCCCGCGCACAGTCGGACCTAGTAGCCCGGGCGGGGCCAGCGGCCGAGGGGGTTGGGGGGACCGAGAAAGCAAACGAAGTGCAGCTTTCTCCGGGGGCCCCGCAGGGAGCGCCTGCGCGACCGGCCCCTCGGCCGCTGGCCCCGCTCGGGCGCCGGGTTGGGGGGACCGAGAAAGCAAACGAAGTGCAGCTTTCTCCGGGGGCCCCGCAGGGAGCGCCTGCGCGACCGGCCCCTCGGCCGCTGGTCCCGCTCGGGCGCTGATCACGTTTTCCGGGTTTGCGCTCCCCGAGACCCTGTGGCATGGTCCGCGCCCTCCGCGTCGAGCGGGGTTCTGGAAGAAGAGGAAGTCAATGTCCGCAAGTGAGGCGATTCAGTGTAGGCCCGTCGAGGTCCAGGTGGGCGACAAGGGGCTCGAGCGCGCCGTCAAGCACCTCAAGCGCAAGATGGCGTCCGAGGGCATCCTGCGTGAGCTCAAGCGCCGCCGGCACTACATGAAGCCGTCCGTGAAGGCGCGTAAGAAGGCCGCCGAGGCCAGCCGCCGCCGCCGCAAGCGCGTCAAGATGGAGGGCTGATCCCCCTCCCGACCGCGGAACGGCCCAAGCACCGTCGCCTGCGCATTGCGCTCGCGGCGGTTTTGGCGTTTCTGGCGTACCACACGTACCGCAGCCGCTCCGGCGAGGATCTCTACCCCGTGGCCAGCGAGGGGCCGCCACGCGGCCGCACGCTCGAGCAGTGGGGCGCCTACCTCTACGACGCCCACGGCTGCGCCGCGTGCCACAGCATCGCCGGGGTGCGCGGCGTGGGCGGCTCGCTGGACCGCATCATGGGCCAGACCCGACACTTCACCGACGGGTCCGACGGAGTGGTCGACACGGACTACCTCCGTGAGAGCATCATCACCCCCCAGCGTAAGGTCGTCATGGGCTTCTCGGGCTCCATGCCCCGCTACGACTTCCGCGACGACGAAGTCGACGCCCTCGTCGCGTACCTCGCCTCCATCTGACCCGCCCACAACGGGATGATGGTCGTCGAGATCTCTACGCGCTGGTAGGATCCGCGTCATGAACGGTACACCGAAGAAGGGCAACCACGTGCGCCGCGTCGGCATCGTCTTCTCGGGCGGCCCGGCGCCAGCGGCCAACGCGGTGATCTCGGCCGCGTCCATCTCGTTCATGGCCGACGGACGCGAGGTGGTGGGCTTCTTCCACGGGTACTCGAACCTGCAGGACTACCACCCGCTCACGCACCGGCTGCTGCCGGATGAGCACTACCGCGTGTTCACCGAGAAAGACCTGACGGGCATCCGCAACCAGCGCGGCATCCTGATCGGCACGGCACGCGCGAACCCGGGCAAGGACGTCGAGACCCCCGCGGACCTCGACTGCCCGGTGAAGACCGCGCGCCTGCGCAACATCTACAACGCGATGGTGGACCTCGAGATCGACGCCCTGATCTCGATCGGCGGCGACGACACGCTCAAGACGGCCAACCTGCTGTTCGAGTACCAGCAGCACCTGCCCGAAGCCGCGCGCCGCTTCCAGATCGTCCATCTGCCGAAGACCATCGACAACGACTACCGCGGCATCGACTTCACGTTCGGCTTCTTCACGGCCGTCGACTTCATGGCCAAGGAGCTCCAGAACCTGCACGCCGACTGCTTGGCCACGAGCAGCTACTTCATCGTCGAGACCATGGGGCGCAAGGCGGGTTGGCTCTCGTACGGGGTGGCCATCGCGGGTGAGGCGCACATGGTGCTCGGCGTCGAAGACGTGGACGAGACGCTGACCGAGAACGAGACTGTCGTGGACCCGGAGACCGGGGCGAGCAGCGTCGTCGCGCGCCTGTCGATCGACAAGCTGACCGACCTCGTGGTGGACCTGATCCTCACGCGCGAGCGCCGCGGCCAACACTACGGCACGGTGGTGCTGGCCGAGGGCCTGGCCGAGCTGCTTCCAGACAGTACGCTGCGCGCGCTGCCGCGCGACGACCATGGGCACATCTCACTGAGCGCGATGGACCTGGGCAAGCTGGTCGCCACGCGCGTCAGCGACCGCTACGAGGCGCGCACGGGTCGCCGCAAGAAGGTCAGCGGAGTACAGCTGGGCTACGAGTCGCGCTGCGCGCCCCCGCACGCGTTCGACGTGATGCTGGGCAGCCAGCTGGGCATCGGCGCCTACCGCGCGCTGGTGGAAGAGAACCTCGACGGGCACATGGTGAGCGTGTGCGGCCAGCTGGATCTGCAGTACGTGCCGTTCGCCGAGCTGGTCAACCGCGAGACCCTGCGCACCGATCTGCGCTTCATCGAGGTGGGCAGCGACTTCCACCGCCTGGCGCGTTTCCTCGAGACGCGCACGGACCGCATCCTCGACTGGCGCCCAGGTCGACGCGTCGAGCCCGAGCCCACCAGCTCGGAGTGAGGGCGGGCACCGCACGACGGGCACCGCGCCCGTCCTCGAACGCCGCGAAGAGCAAGGCGGACCGAGGTCGATTGCGCCCCAACGGGCCCTGATGCCGTACACGCCGAGGCTCACCGCGCCCGTTTGTGCCATGGTGCGGCCATGCCCGAGGTCGACGAGCTCCGCACGCCCATGCAAGCCCGCGCGCACAAGACGCGCGCGTCTCTGGTGACCGCAGCACAGGCCGAGTTCGCAGAGCGGGGGTACGCGAGCACCACCGCCAAGTCCATCGCCAAGCGGGCGGGGGTCTCGACCGGCAGCTTCTACCAGTACTTCACCGACAAGGACGGGGTGCTGCGCGAGCTGGCGAACGAGCGCGCCGCCGTGCTGCGCGACACCATCCTCCGTGAGATGCGCGCCGATCTCGGGCCCAGCACGGGCCTTGCCCCGGACATGACCCGTAGCGCCATCGTCGCGCGCCTGACGGGGGTGGTCGACGCCGTCGTGCGCCACCACCGCGAAGACACGCGCTTCCACGCCGTGGTGACGGAGCGCCGACTGGCGGACGCAGAGCTGGACGCGGCCGCCACCGCCGGCGAGCGCACGCTGGTCGAGCGCACCGCCGAGCTGCTGCAACGCTGGGGTCACTCGGGAGACTGCCTCGCGACGGCTTTCGTGCTTTTCGGCATGGTCGAGGGCTCCGTCCACGCGCACGTGCTGGGACATCCTATCATCAGCGATACGCGGTTCCGGGACACGCTGGTGGAGGCCGTCCTGCGACTGGCCCTGCCCGCCGCGCCGACGCGCGTCTGACGGCCATGCGGCGCCCCGCGCAGCGCGGCAGCGTGCCGGCGTGACGGCGCCTGGACTCGCCGGGGTGATCGTCGCTACCCTGCGCCCCGTGGCCCGCATGACCCACCGAGACGCCTACGCCAACCTCTTGCGCGACACGCGCGGCATGCGGCGCGACCACGCCGGAGCGCGCGAGCGGTGGTACGCCCAGCTGCCGTGGGAGCACAAAGAAGAGAGCCTGTTCGAGCTGGAGATGCTCCTCAAGGGCTTCGCCTGCTTCGGAAACGCGCGCAACCACCCCGGCCCGCCGCGGCGTGTGCCCGACGTGGCGCACGACTTCCGCGAAGAGCTGCGCATCATGCGTGACGCGCTGACGCAGGCCGGGGATCAAGTGCGGGACCTCCTCGGCGACAAGGAGCGCGCCTACGTGTTCTCGCGCTACCTCGAGACGGTGCTGCCCGAGGACCGGGAGCGCACGCAGCTGGTGCACGATCAGCTGTCGCAGGACACTCCGGAGGCCGCGCTGATGGTGCTGCGCAGCAGCTTCGGGGGCTACCTCGAGCTGGCCGAGGGCCTCCTGCGCCTCAACCGCATCCCCCACCGGCTGTACAACGCGCTGCAGAGCACGGTCACGCGCGAGGTGGGCCGCAACGCGTTCTTCAATCCGTTGGTGGCGCTGGAGTTCCGCCCGGAGTTCGACCGCATCCGCGCGCCCGAGGTGCTGGAGGCCCTGCACGCCATCGAGAGCGAGGCTACTCACCGCATGGTGTCGCTCACCATGCTCACGCTGTTCCGCGCCCTGCGCTACGTGGCGCTGGTCGAGCGCTACGCGGCGGAGCCGGCCACCGCCCGCCGCAGCTACCTCATCCTGGCCGTGCTGCGCAGCGACGTGCGCGCCCTCACGCGCTTCTTGTTCCGTCAGGCCGCGGGGATCATGGCCGACGGCCTCGAGCGCGAGCTGATGGAGGCGAGCGCCAGCGACATCCGCATGCGGAACGACGCGTGGGCGCGGCGCGCGGCGGCCCTGCTCTCGTTGCGGCGCACGCTCGAGACCATCGCCAACACGCTGCGCATCGAGGTGCGCAAGACCTACGAGCGAGAGCTGCCTTCTCCCTCCGAGGCCCCCGCAGACGAGCTGCTGGCGCCGTCGTTGATCCAGGCCTGCGCCTCGCTGCGCGCCACGCTGCACCACGCCGTCCTCAACCTGTGCACCGAGCTCTCGCCCGGGCGCACGCTGCCCGAGCTGGGCTCCGACGAGGCCAGCCGCCGCGCCGCCAGCGTGCGACTGCGCCGCGACGTCTGGATGTTCAAGCAGGTGCTGCGCGCGTTCCTGGCCAAGGCCGACGCCTCGCGTCACGGAGGGCTGGACCACTGGAGCAGCGCCGCCAGCTTCGTGTACGTGCGCGAGTTCCTGAACCACTTCCGCGCCATCGGCTATCAGCTGGTGCGACGCAGCGACTACGAGCGCTTGGACCACTTCATCGGCGCCATCGACTCCCTGCGCGACGCCGACCTGCTCGACGAGGGACAGATGCGCGCCGCCGTGGACGAGTGCCGCGCCTTCTTCGAGTACCTGGGCCGCCTGCTGGCGCAGATCAGCCGCCGCGAAGAGCTGCGCGACACGCCGTTCGACAAGCAGACCGCGGTGGACACGCTGCGCGTCTACCTGGGCGCGGCGTGACCGCAGGCCCGGAGGCGCCGCGCGAAGGCGGGCAGCATGAAGGCCAGCGACCCGGAGCTGCGCCGCCCGACGGCGTCCACCACGAGGGCGTGCACTACGAAGACGTCGAGGCCGGCTACTTCGAGGCCCGCCAGCTGAAGCGCTGGGCCGGCCCGTGGTCGCTCTGGGCGCTGGGTGTCGGCGCCGTCATCTCGGGCGACTTCTTTGGGTGGCAATTCGGCCTGACCCACGGGGGCTTCGGCGGGATGCTGCTCGCCACGGGTGTGATGAGCGTGATGTACGCCGGGCTGTGCTTCAGCATCGCGGAGATGTCCGCGGCGCTGCCTCATGCGGGCGGCGCCTACTCGTTCGCGCGCTCGGCCATGGGCCCGTGGGGCGGCTACGTCACTGGCCTCGCCGAGAACATGGAGTACGTGCTCACCCCGGCGGTGATCGTGGTCGGCGTGGGCGGCTACCTGCAGGCCATCCTGGGCACGCCCGAGGCCTACCAGCCGCTGCTCTGGCTGGGCTGCTACGTGGTCTTCGTGGGGCTCAACATCGCGGGCGCGGCCGCATCGTTTCGCACCACGCTCGTCATCACGCTGATGGCGCTCGGCATCTTGCTGGTGTTCTGGATGGGTGCTGCGCCCCTCGCGCGCGTCGAGCACGCCCTCGACATCCCCCCCGACCCGGCCGCCGCGTCGGGGTCGACGTTCCTTCCCGCAGGCGCCCTCGGGGTGCTGCGCGCGCTGCCGTTCGCGATGTGGTTCTTCCTCGCCATCGAGGAGCTGCCCCTCGCCGCCGAAGAGGCGATCGACCCCGTGCGCGACATGCCGCGCGCGCTGGGTTCGGGTCTGCTGACGCTGGTGGTGGCGGCCTTCCTCACGCTCGGCCTGAACAGCGCCATCGCGCCTGGCGCTGCGGCGCTCGCACAGACCCAGGAGCCCTTGCTGGTGGGCCTCCGCACCATCTTCGGGGCGGGCGCCTCGAGCAGCGTGCTGGCGCTGGTCGCCGTGGTGGGCCTGATGGCCAGCTTCCACGGCATCGTGTTCGCCTACGGGCGGCAGATCTACTCGCTCTCGCGCGCGGGCTACTTCCCGCGCGCGCTGTCGCTCACGCACCCCACGCGCCAGACGCCGCACGTGGCGCTGGTGGTCGGCGCGGCGCTGGGCTTCGCGGTAGCCTGCGTGATCCGCGCGCTCGGCACGGGCAGCCCCGTGGGCGCGGTGCTGCTCAACATGGCGGTGTTCGGGGCCGTGCTCTCCTACGTGCTGCAGATGCTCTCCTATGTGCTGCTGCGCACCAAGCACCCGCAGCTCCCGCGCCCCTACCGCAGCCCGCTCGGCCTGGCGGGCGCCGTGGTGGCGCTGCTGGTCAGCCTGCTCACGCTGGTCGCGCTCTTCGTGAGCGACCCCGTCTACCGCAAGGTCGTGCTGGGCGCGGCGGTCTGGTACGCGGCGGGGCTGCTGTACTTCGCGCTGTTCGCGCGTCACCGCCTGGTGCTGGCCCCCGAGGAGCTCGCGGCCCGTCAGCGCGAGCGCGACACGCCCTGAACGAGCGAAACGACGCCCGCGTACACCGCTAGTACGACGGACACGCGCCGCGCCCTGGTACGCTCGGCCGATGACGTCGCTCGCCGAACAGCTGCTGCGGGACGCCCTGCGTGATGTGCTCGGCAATGCGGAATGCCAGCTCGACGTCACGCAGGGGCCGTACTTCGGCGACCCATGGAGCGGCGCGACGGCCGACACCAGCGTGAGCACGAAGGGCCTGCGGCATCCGCAGACCGGTCGGGCCCTCTCGGTCACGCTGGACTACACCGAGCACGACCTCTCGGGGCAGACCGACCGCTGGAGCGTGACCCTCGAGGGCTTCTCCGCCACCGAGGCTGGGCGCATGCGCGTGCTCCTGAGCCCGTTCGAGCGCGTCCGCAACCTCAACCCCAACCTGCGCTACAGGTGGACCATCGACGGCAAGCCGGGCGTCACCTCACGCACGGGGCGCTGAGCCGAGCGGGCGCACGCGCCGTAGCCATGGCGCAACCCCGCGTCGACGAGCGCACCGCGCGCAGCCTCGTCAGGCCACCTTGCGCATCCACGCGATGCAGCCCTCGAGCGCTTGCTGCATGGCCTCGGGGCTGGCCTTGCCGCGTGGCCCGTGCCCAGGGAGCACCCACTCCCATGCATGCGCGCGCAGCGCCTCGGTGGACGTGATCTGCTGCCCCCAGTCGTACCAGCACGCGTTCTTGAAGCTGAACAGGCGCTTGCGCAGGATGTCCCACGCCAGGTGGTCGCCCGCGAACAGGTAGCGCCCCTTGTACAGCAGGCACATGGAGCCCTGCGTGTGGCCAGGCACGGGGATCATCAGCAGCTCGTCGTCGAGCGGCGTGGGCTCCGCGATCTCGATCAGGTTCTCCACGCTGCGCGTGTGCGGGCGCAGGTCGCGCTTGTGCAGGATGCGCGTGGCGCCGAAGGCCGCCGCGTAGCGATCGTGATCCGCCACGTCGTCGCGGTGCGTGAGGAACATGGTCTGCACGCCACCCAGCGCCTGCACGCGCTCCACCAGTCCCTTGTTGAAGCGCGGCGAGTCGATCATCACGTTGCCGCGCTCGCGCACGATCAGGTAGCTGGCCGCGCCGAAGCTGTCGCGGCTGTGGAAGCCGAGGTGGTAGACGCCCGTGTCCTCGCTCGGGTCGATGGGCAGGGGGAAGCTCTCGATGGCCGGCTGCAGGTCGTGCTTCTCGAGCGTGCCGATGCTGCCCGTGGGGCACGCCACCACGGCGCGCAGGGCCGCCGCCAGCTGTTCTCCCTGCGGTTGCTCGCGCACGTAGCTCTGGTCGTTCTTGCCGTCGAAGGTGCCGAACGCCACCCAGCGGCAGGTGCCGCAGTCGATGCAGCCGCTGTCCACGAAGAAGTCGCCGGGCACGTTGGTGGGCAGGCGTTTGTGCTTCGAGGCCATGGGCCCATCATCACTGGGGGATCGCAGGAGACGCAAGCGGCGCGAGCGCGAGCAGCTGCGGCGCGAGGCGCGCGAAGTGGGGCGTCGCTGCGTGTCCTCGGTCCCAGCGCGGCGCGTCAGTCTCCATCCCGACGAGCACGACCAGGCGTGGCGCCTCCATCGGGAGCATGCCGACGAAGCTGCAATAGAAGGGTGGTTGGACACCGCCCCGCGCGCGGCCGTTGATGGGCCACTCCGAAAGCCAGGTGCCGCCGGTCTTGCCGCCGACCCGCATCCCTGCCACGCGTGCCGCGCGACCCGTCCCCGCCTCGGACGTGACGGCCTCCAGCATCGACCGCACCGCGTGTGCCGTCTCGACACGCATGAGCTGCCGCCCATCCGCAAGTCGCCCGTCGTTGGCGAGGATCGCGTACGCGCGCGCCATCGCCACAGGGTCCATGCGCTGTGGGACGCCCGTGGCCTCGTCGAAGGTCCGCTCCGAGGGCCACGGAGCACGAAACGCGCTCGGGTCCAACACACCAAGACGCACCAACCACTCCCCGAGACGCCCACCGTCGAGGTATCGGACGGCGAGCAACGCCGGCGCCAAGGTCGACGAGCCCTGGGTCATCACCGCCATCGTGACATCGCCGAAGCGCGCGGAGTCGCGATAGACGGTGTCGCCCATGATCACCTCCCCATCGCCCCCCGGGTACACCGCCAGCGGGTCCGCCCCCGCCTCGATCACCCCGGCCAGCACCAATGGGCGCAACGTGCCGCTCGGCGGGTACCGACGGAGCGAGGCCCCACCGTAGTCGCCCAGCGCCAAGAGCGCGCCCGTGGGGACGTCAACCACCGCGATCACGACCGCGAGCGGCGCCTGAAGGCGGACGATCTCCTGCACCTCCGCGTCGACCAGCGCGCGCATGCGGTCGGCGTTGGGGTTCGCGGCGGGCAACGGTGGGGGCGGGGGCGACGGGACGCCGATGCGCGCCGCCACCGCAGTTTCGCCCGCTGCCGCATGCTGCGTAGCGCCGGCGCCTGGCTCTCGCACGCGCGCGCCCGCGTCCTCGGCGCGTGCCGCCGGGGCCCCAGGAGGAAGGGAACGCTCACACGCCGCGAGCGAGCCCACGAACGAGCACAGGACGAAGAGCCAAGCGGCGCACGAGCGACTGGCCCATGGTCGCAGCCGCACTCTCCATGGCACTCCTCTCCTGCTCGGCGCGGGCATGGCGACAGCATGCGGCGACACGCGCGGCAACGACAACCCTTGCGGCGACGGCATCACAGACGGCCCTACCGCCAGCCCATCCGACGGCGGCCTGCTATGCACGTCGCATGTCGCGCTCCGTCACGCTGCACGAGTGGCTCGCCGAGGCCCCCTTCACGCTGGGCATGAGCTCGGGCTTCTTCGGCTTCTTCGCGCATGCGGGGGTGCTCGCGGCGCTCGAGGAGCGGGGACTCGCCCCCAGCGCGGTGGCGGGCTCGAGCGCGGGCGCGCTGGTCACGGGCGCTTGGGCCGGTGGGGTGTGCAGCGAGGAGCTGCGCGACACGCTGCTGAGCCTGCGGCGCCCGGACTTCTGGGACCCGGCGCCCGGCGCGGGGCTGCTGCGAGGGCAGCTGTTCCGCGACCGGCTGGACGCGCTGCTCCGGCACAAGACCTTCGAGGCCTGCCGGGTCCCCGCCAGCCTGGTGGTGCACGACGTCTTCGCCCGCCGCGCCCTGCCCGTGTCCTCGGGAGACCTGGCGGCCGCCATCCACGCCTCCTGCGCCGTCCCGGGCATGTTCCACCCCGTGCGGGTGCAGGGCCGCCTGATGGTCGACGGTGGCGTGACCGACCGTGCAGGCCTGTGTGGGGTGCCAGAGGACCGGCGCGTGCTCTACCACCACCTGGCCTCACGCTCCCCGTGGCGACGACCGGGCAGCCCTGCGCTGCGCGTCCCGACACGCGCCAACCTGGTCGCGCTGGTGGTTCCGGACCTGCCGCGCCTGAGCCCCTTTCGCCTCGGCGAGGCCCAGGTGGCGTACGAGCGAGCGCTGGCCACCACCCGGCGACGGCTGGACCAGCCTCTTCCCGAGGATGCCGGTTGACCCAAGGACATGTCCTCGGACGCGGTTAGAGTCGCTACCCAGAGACGGAAACGATCCCGAAGTGCCCTTGAACTGCACACCTCCGTCCGCTAGCCTCGTACTTATCGCGCCGTGCACGGAACTTCCGGCGGCATCCCCCGCGCCCCGACAGCTTCTATGACCGAACCACTGCCCGCTGCTCCCGACGCCCATGACGACCTGAGCCAGACCGGCGTCGCGGTCGGTGATGTCCTCGCTGGCAAGTACAAGGTGGATCAAGTCCTCGGCGCCGGAGGCATGGGTGTCGTGGTGCGCGCCACGCACCAGATCCTGAACAGCAAGGTCGCGATGAAGTTCTTGCTGCCCGAGTACGTGAACAACTCGGGCATCGTCGAGCGCTTCCTGCGCGAGGCGCGCGCGGCCGTGTCCATCAAGAACCCGCATGTGGCAGGCGTCATCGACGTAGGCACGCTCGAGAGCGGCTCGCCCTACATCGTGATGGAGTATCTGCAGGGGCGCGACCTGGCCGACGTGCTCGAAGCCGAGGTCTACGTGCGCGACGTGGCGCGCGCGGCCAAGTTCATCCTGCAGGCCTGTGAAGGCCTCGCCGCGGCGCACGCCAACGGCATCGTCCACCGCGACATCAAGCCGGGCAACCTGTTCATCACCAACGCGTCCGACGGAACGGAGCAGGTGAAGGTGCTCGACTTCGGCATCTCCAAGTCCGGCACCGAGCTGAACAACCTCACGCGCACGGGCGCGGTCATGGGCTCCCCCATGTACATGTCGCCCGAGCAGATGCGCAGCACGCGCAACGTGGACGCCCGGTCCGACGTGTGGTCCCTCGGGGTGGTCGCGTTCGAGCTGCTCACGGGTCGCCTCCCCTACGAGGCCGAGACGATGACCGAGCTGGTCGCGATGGTGCTGGAGCACGACCCTCCGCGCACCCGGGATCTGCGGCCCGACATCCCGGCGGCGCTGGACGACGCCGTCGCGGGCGCGCTCACGAAGAACCCCGACAACCGCTACGCCGACGTCGCCGACTTCGCGAACGACATCGCCATCGCCGTGGGTGACCCCAGCCTCCACGAGCAAGCGCAGCGCATCCGTCGCATCGTGTCGCGCGGCGTCGCCGACATGACGGGCTCGCAGCAGATCTCGTCCAGCACGGGCATGCCGCTCGCGCGCTCGCACATCCGCACGCGCCCCGACGAAGAAAAGAAGCGCAAGGTGCTGCTGGGCGTGGCCGCGCTGGCCGCGCTGCTCGTGGCGGGTGGGCTCGGCGCCTACTTCGCCAGCTCGCGCAACGCGCCGGCCCCCGAGGCCCAGGTCACCCCCGCCGAGAGCCCCATGGAGGTCCCGCTCCCCACGGTGCCCGCCGTCGAAGCCGTGGGTGCTGCCGCCACGGCCGAGGTACCCGCGGTCGAGCCTGCGCCTCCCGCGGTCGAGGTCGAGCCCGCCGTGGCCGAAGCGACGCCCAACGAGACCGCCGACACCGAGGAAGCGGACGGCGAGCACCACCGCTCGAGCTCGTCCTCGTCGTCCAGCAGCTCACGCAGCAGCAGCCGCTCCAGCAGCTCCAGCCGAAGCGCGATGACCACCACGCAGGCGCAGACAGCCCCAGCCGCCACCCCGCCGCCAACCATGACCAGCCCGGCGAACCTGCTGCTCGACCGCAACTGAGCGCGCACCGCGGGCGTCCGCTGGCGCACGGCCGTGGTGCCCTGCGGGCGCCGCTCCGTCCCCACGCGAGCGGTCAGATGAGCGTGCGCCGCATCATCTTGTTGCCGCCCGTCCGGATCTTGGCGCTCCACTCCGGCTTGAAGAGCCAGTCGTGCCCGTACTGGCGCGCATAGTCGTAGAACTCCATCTCGACCGGGCTCTTGGCCTCCGCCCCCTTGCGCAGCTGGAAGCGCAGCTGCTGCCCGTAGTGCAGGTAGCCGGTGCGGCGGTGCCAGTCCTCGACGCTCCAGCCTTCGAGCAACATCTCCACCTGCGGGTGGAGCCGCTCGGGGTTCCAGACGAGGTAGTGCTCCCCCTGCTGGCGGCCCTGGTCGCCCGTGGGGAAGCGCTCGATGATGTAGCCCCCGTTGGGCGCCTTGAGCGAGAGCAGCAGGTTGGTGCCCGCGAAGTCCACCTCGACGTCAGGGCTGCGGCGCTCGTACAGCAGCTCACCCTTCTCGCTGCGCGTGGCCGCCAGCAGCACCGCGGCGTCGACCTCGGCCACTCCGTAGCCGTGCAGCATGGACATGTGTGTGCCGTGCCGCTCGCACACGTCGCGCAGCGCGTTCTCGAGCGAGCGTGGCGTGGTGTAGCCCCCCACCCCGCACAGGATGGAGTCCGGCATGGGATGCCCACCGCCCGCGTGCTTGAACAGCAGGTGGGCCAAGAAGAGCGTCTGTCCGAGCAGCATCACGGGGAGGCCCTCCTCGTGCGCCAGGTGCAGGGCACGCGAGGCCGTCGTGTAGCTGAGGTAGGAGTCCACCGTCACGCCGAAGTCGAAGCTGCCGATGTGCGCCGGATACGTGTTGATCACGATGGGCATGCGGTCGCCGAACGTGGCGACCAGCCCCGGCCAGCGCGCCTTGATCAGCCCAAGCAAGTTGCCGCCCTTCTGGGTGATTCGGAAGCCGTGGGGATCGCGGTTGGTGCTGCCCGAGGAGTACGAGAGCACGTCGCCGGCGGAGATGGTGGGCTTGGGTCGGGTCATGGAAAAGCGGGGGGGAGTCGAGGGCGGCGATGGCGATTGCTTGACCGAGCGATCAAGACCTCCGTATCGTGCCGCCATGTCTATCAGGGCGCGCGTGGGAACGATCGAGGACTTGGAGCGAATCTACGCCATCTGGGAGGGCGGGATCGAAAACAGTTTGGGAGGCAAGCCGCCCGACGGTGTGGACTACAAGGCCTACTACCGTGCGCGTCTGGAAGAGTCTAACGAGACTTTTCCATTCTTCGTCGTAGAAAAAGACGGCGTGGTCGTGTCTTGGACCAGCCTGACCCCGTTCCGCGCCAACATCGCGGTGCGTGACAACATGGCGGAGATCAGCGTGTACACGGACCCCGCCTACTGGGGTCAGCCGGTGACCACGCCCGCCGTGGACATGTTGTTCGACCACGCGGACAGGGACCCGAACCTCCAGTTCCTGGTCGCGTTCATCGCCACGACCAACGCGCGCGCCACGGGCCTGGCGCGTCAGTATGGGTTGATCAAGATGCACGAGCTGGCGCCCACCGCGAAGGCACCGAACAACCCGCCGCTGAACCTGTACCTGTACCGCTGCGGCGAGCGCTGAGCCGTTCGCCGCGGGGCGCGTGTGGATCACTCCGGCAACAGGCGCACCGTGGTGAGCGTGTCGGGCTCGATCAGCAGCGTGTCCTCCGCCACCAGCGTCCCGCTCCGGGTCTCGAAGTCGAAGGTGTCGGCGACGAACGCGCGGACGACCATCGTGCCGGGCTCGAGGGCGCGGAAGCCGCCTAGACCCGTCACGTCCGTGACCTCGTTGGCGGGGGCGCTGGCGATGACCACCATGCCGTCGCTGAAGTAGAACGGCGCCGTGTCCTCCCCGATGCTGGCCGGGGTGGTGACCTCGAAGTGGATGTTGGGCGCGTTGACGTCGTTGCAGTCCACCGCGTTGATGGCCACGTCGCCGAACGCAGCGTCCTGCGTGACCGCAGCCTCGGGGTAGATCAGGAACTCACGCACGCCCGTCGTCATGGCTTGGATCGGGAACGGCTCCTCGCGCGTGACGTTGATGGGCTGGCTGAAGTACCAGAGGTAGGGCACCCAGTCCTTGCCCTCGGCGTCGTCCGCGCCGTCGGCGTCCTCGATGCGCAGGTAGCCGTTGAACCCCGCGGAGACGGGAACCACCACCAGGCCAGTCTCGTCCGGGAGGTACGGCGTACCAAAGTCGCACGCCGCGCCGAGCCGCGAGTTGCAGCGCACGACCTGCACGCCCGGGACCTCCTGGCTGCCACCGATGTCGACGATCTGCGCGCGAATCTCCACGGCGGAGCCGTCGCTCATGGGCGGCACCACGTTGCCCACGCAGCGGAGGTCGCGCCCTACGGCAGGCGGCTCGAGCTCCGTGTCCTCGATCCCGATGATCTCGACGCAGCCGACCAGATGGAACCCCAGCAGGATGCCTGGAAGCATGCGCGTCCACTTGGACGCAAGGAGCGACGAGGGGGCGTTCGCGTTCATCAGAAAGACCCTTCCAGGCTGAATCCGCCGCCCTGCCGACCAAAGCGGGGCGTGAAGCGCAGGTTGACGGTGCTGTCGTCCGCGTCCGTGTCGTCCTCGCCGTCATCGCGGCCCGACAAGATCAAGAGGACGATGCCGGTCACGGCGACGGTACCGCCAGCGACGAGCAACCCCGTCCCGATGTTGGCGCGCGTCGCTGCTGTCTCGGCGTCCGCCTGGTCCGTGGCGGTGGCGCAGTAGACACCAGGCGGCAGGTCCGTCCGATCGGGCCGCTCGCGACAGTCGGCGCCATCCCACAGGTTCTTGGCGTTGATCCCGAGCCCGAGGCCCGCACCCAGCGTCGCCACGCCGATCGCGGCCGTCGCCCAGCCCGCGACACGCAGGCCGTTGACCGGCTCGGGAGGCGTGACGGGCACCACCGGCACCTGCGTCAGTGGACGTTCGGGCTCCTCGACCACCGGCGCCAGCTCGAGGGCGGGGACGCGCAGCTCCACGACGCTGCCTTCGCCCGTGGCCACCACGGAGCCCTCCCAAGGGATGTGGCCGGGGGCGCTCGCCTGCACGGGCCACTCACCCGCGTCGATGGGGATGGCGACGCTCCACATCACGTCGTCGAAGGGGCGACCACCGACGTTGACCACCATGCCGCGCACCGGGCGCTCGACGACGACCCGCACGCGGATGAGACGCGGCTCGAGCTCGGCCGCGCGCTGGCGTGCGAGCTGCTCACGCTCCGGCGACCCGCTGCGCCCCGCGAGGGCAGCTGCCTCCAGGAACGTGGCCCACGCGCTGGCGTGGCGACCGGCCTGCTCCCAGCACACGCCGAGGTTGAGCAGCGTGCCCACGGCGACGTCGAGGCGGTTGCTGGCTTCGAACTTGGGGCACGCCTCTTCGTAGTTGCCCTCCTCCATGAGGCGCCGCCCTTCACGGAAGAGCGCCTCGGCGGCAGCCTGAGACCCACTGGTCTGCGCGTCCGCGCGCTGCGGCGCGAACGACAGCGGTACGAGCAGCCCCAGGAGGGCGACCCCAAGAAAAAGGCGGGTGTTCGTCATGACGGCTGGACGATAGTAGTTCAGCGTGGATGTCGTGTCCAAATGTGCGGGGTGAGGCGGGCCATCACGAACCGCCCGAGACGCCATCGCGTGTGGCGCGCGATCCACACGCGCCGCGATGATCAGCCGTCGGGCAGGAAGCGCGCGCGCTCGGCCGGAGAAGGGATCAGGCACAGCTCCTTCTTGCCGAAGAGCTTGTACCGGTTCTTGGCCACACGGTCGTACAGCCAGTTGCGCAAGAAGACCGGGATCACGCGCCCCACCGTCAGCAGCGGCCACGGGAAGCGCAGGTAGCGCACCGCCCGCAGGAACGCGCTCGACTGCGAGTAGGGCACGCCGCGCTCGACGAAGAGCATGGTGTCGATGTCGTCCGGGTCGAGCCCCGCGTAGCGCAGCAGCGCGCGCCCGGTCTCGGTCTGCACGGCCCCGATGCGCAGGTTGGCCTTGGGGTCGTTGCGCAGGATGAAGTGCACCCAGCCACTGCACACGACGCACTCGGCGTCGAACAGGATGACCAGGTCGTCGGGGCCGACGGCCTCGGGCAGCGCGCCATGGATGGGGCGCCTCATGGGGCACACCTCGCGCGCGTGTGGAGATGGAGCATGGCGGGGTCCTCGGCTGGCTAGAACGTGCCCTGCAAGTAGAGCGCATCTCCGGTCATACGCACGTTGAGCGCGACGGAGCGGTCGCGCCGCAGCCGGAGGGCCAGCTGGATGCCGGAGTAGAGGAACACGCCGCCCAGCACGAAGCCGCCCAGGGACGTGCCCATGGCGGCCCAGCGGCGACGGCTGATGCGCTCTTGATCCAGACACGGACAGGTGTTGTTCAGCACGTCGAGGCGGCTCAGCCACCACGGCAGCGCGGCCCCGCCGAGGGCGATCAGCGCGGCGCCCATGACGAGGTGAGAGCGCATGGTGCTGCGCCGCTCGTCCAGGTCGTCGGGCTCGTCGGGCACGGCCGCCCGCTCGGGTGAGACGTCGGGAGGCGAGGGCACGTCGTCCACCAAGGCCGACTGTGTCTCGTGGGGCTCGGGCTCGGGCTCGGGCTGCGGCTCGGGCTCGGGTTCAGGCTCGACCTGCGGCTCGGGCGAACGGATCACGGGGCTGACGGGGTCCTGGGTGGCGGTGGGCGCCTGGGCCTGCAACGGGTCGGGCGCAGGGACCTCGGGGCGCAGCGCGACCGTGACCTCTTGGGTGGCGCCCGCCTGCACGCGCAGCTCGGAGCTCTGCGCCACGTAGCCGGGCGCGCTCACCTCGAGGTCGTGGCGGCCGAGCGACAACGTGAGCGAGCCGTCGGGGTCGGGCTGCACGTCCAGCTCGTCGACGCGCAGTTGCACGTCCTGCACCCCGGGCACCACGACGCGCACGGAACCGACGAAGCGCAGGGCCGCCTCGAGGGCGCGCTGCGCGTCCGCCCGGCGCGCCGCCGAGAGAGGCCGCTGCTGCTCCGCGAGCGAGCGCCGGAAGTAGCGGACCGCGATGGCGTAGTCGCGCAGCTCGTAGCTCGCCGCACCCAGGAGGCGCAGCGACTCGCCGGAAGGCCGCGCGTTGTAGAGACGCTGGAGCAGCACGCGCGCCTCCTCCCAGTGCCCGGCCTCGAACTCGGCCAGGGCTTCGCGGGTCAGCGCCGAGGTGTCGACCTGCTGGGCGTGCACGGCGTGCTGGGCGTGGACGACGCCGAGCGTGACGAGCAGGACGACGAGCAGCGCGCGGAGGTGGTGACGAGGGACGGTCATGCTCAGAGCTCCTGGACGATCCACAGCTGGTCCTCGTCGCCGACGTCGCGGGGGGCCGTGCGAACATCGCTGCTGGCCGTGACATACGAGAGCACCTGCTCCCCGAGGGGCGACGAGGCCGAGCTGCTGGTGTCCTGCACGAACAGGGAGAAGATGCGCACCACCTTGCTGTTCGGCGTGGGGCAGACCGCGAAGCCGAGCCCGCTGCACGTCCCCACCTCCTCGAAGCGGATGGCCTGCCCGGTGAAGACGTTGTTGGGGACGGTGTTGCGTGGGTTCACAACGCTCGTGGCGTCGCCGTTGTCAGTCTCGAGCGCGTGCGTGGCCGTGATGCCCTCACTGGAGAGGAGGGCGTACATGATGGGAGGGTCGCGCAGGTCGGCGTCTTCGAGGACCCACACGGCGCGCGGGTGCGCTCCCTCGATGGTGGCGAAGTCGTCCGCGTTGGCGAGGACCAGGCTGGCGGGCACCGTGGTGCTCTCGGGCTCCAGCACCTGCAGCGCCGTCTCCCCGCGGCCCGCGTTGTAGAAGACCACGCGCGCTCCGTCCGCGAGCCCCGCGCCCGCGTTGCGCCGGTTGGGTGGCGGGCGGTTGGGGTCGTCGATCTCGAGCTCGACGGCGGTGAAGGTCTCGAGCACCGTGCGCTCGATGCCGAAGGCCTCGACCCGCGGCGTTCCGAGGGTGAAGCGGCGCGCGCGGCTGTCGAGCACGGGGTTGTCGATCGCGAAGCCCGTGATGTTCTGACACACAGGGGAACTCTCCGCGGACGTGAAGTCAGGGTCGATGGAGAACACGACGTTGCCGTACTTGGAGGTGTCGACGACGGCCCACAGCAGCCCGATCTCGGGCGTGCCGCCATCACCGCATTCGGGGTGAAGCTGCAGGAGCGCCTCCACGACGCCTCCACCCGACGTGACCGCGCGCCCTTGAAACGTGTAGTCCCCTTGCTCGATCGGCGCGTCGAGCGCCGTGAACACGATGGTCGTCCCATCGCTCTGCATCCACGTGCCAGGCAGGGCATCTACGAGGGCGATGTCGTCGGTGCACCCCAGGAGGGACACCGCAGCCACCACACTCATCCAACAGCGAAGGAACTTCATCGTCAGCTCCGATCACGGGTCTCCACCTGGCACCCGAAACGGGACCACACACAGCCTCCCCACAGGACATGCGGGCGGCTGAGCGAGACTGTGCCACAGCGATCGGCTCAGAGGCTATCGACGTCCACGGTCGTCTGCAGGCGGCCGACCATGGTGGACGGTGGGGGCGGGGCCATGGGCGTCACGACGGGGGTGGGCTCCGTCATGGCGGTCGGCGCGGTCTCGGTGGACGCGCTGCTGGTGTGGGTCGTCCGGTCGGCGCGCGTGCGGTGGGTGGGACGCTCCGCGGTCGTGGGGGCAGACGTGGGTTCGACGGCGGGTGCTGCCGGGGCGGCGGGCTGCGCAGCGACCTCGGTGGGCGCGACTACTGGCGCCGCGGCTTCGGCCGTGGGCGTGGGCGTCGCGGGCACGGGGGACGCCTGCGGCGTGGGGGGCGCGGCGACGGCCGCTGGTGTGGCGGACGCCGCGGGGTCTGGCGCGGGTGTGGCGACGGACGGCTGCGACGCGAACCACGCGATGGCCCCCGCCGCCACCAGCACGCCCAACACACCGATGGCGAAGAACGCCAGCAGGGGCGAGCGCTGGGGCAGGACCACGGCGGCGGACACGCCCGGGTCTGAGAGGATGCGCTGCGTGGACGGGTCCTGGCGCATCTCGACCGTGTGCGCGAAGTCGACGGCGCCGCTGTCCTGGCTCGCGAGGGCCTGGAAGAACTGGTCGGCGGTCGCGAAGCGATCGGCCCCGCGCTTGGCCATGGCGCGATGCACGGCCTGCACCGCGGCGAGGGGCAGCCCTGGGACCAGGCTGGCGAGAGGCTCGGGCTCCTCGGTGGCGACCTTGACGATGATGGACGCGGCCGTCTCCCCCTCGAAGGGCAGCTTCCCCGAGAGGGCCTCGTAGGCGATGACGCCCAACGAGTAGATGTCCGCCTCGACGCCCACGTCCGCGGCCGAGTGAATCTGCTCGGGGGACATGTAGTAGGGCGTGCCCATCGCGACGTTGGTGCCCGTCAGCCGCGCGTGGCTCTCGCCGGGCGCGAGCGCCTTCGAGACGCCGAAGTCCACCAGCTTGGGCACGATGTCGCCCTGCCGGTTGCGGGCCTCGGCGAGGAAGATGTTCTCCGGCTTGAGGTCACGATGCACCACGCCCGCGGCGTGCGCCGCGCTGAGCCCGGCGCACACGCCGCGCAGGATGCTCACCAGCTCGGGCAGCATCATGCGCCCTTCCTCGAGGCGGTCGGCGAGCGAGCGGCCGCGCAGAAACTCCATCACCAGGTAGAAGCCGTTCTCCTGGTGGCCCACGTCGTAGATGTCCACGACGTTCTCGTGGTCGACCGCCGCCGCGAGCTTGGCCTCTCGGACGAAGCGGGCCACGGCCTGCGCGTTCTGCGCGAAGGTGGGCAGCATCCACTTGATGGCCACCTGCCGCCCCGTGACCTCGTGCTTGGCCTCGTACACGGCACCCATCCCGCCACGCCCGATCTCGCGCTGCACCAGGTAGCGCTGTGCGATGCGGTCGCCAGGCTGCGGCAGCTGGGGCGGAGCGGGGTTCGGGTACCAGGCTTCCATGTGGACGGCGAAAACACACTAACACAGTCAGACCGGGCGTGGATCGACGCCCGAAACGGGGGCGCTCGGGCCGCCGAGGACACCAGCTCCGATCTTCGGCCTTGATTGTGCCGTTCTATTGTGCCATTCATTGGCTCGTGACCGAGACCAGCCCCGACCGCTCCCCGAGCGCCATCGAACACAGCCTGACGCTGGACATCCTGCGCGGGCGCTACGCCGCCGGCAGCCGCCTGCCGACGGTGCGCGAGCTGGCCGAGCAGCACGGCGTGAACCCGACCACCATCCAGCGCGCCGTCTCGCGGCTGGAGACACGCGGTCTGGTGACCGCCCGGCAGGGCAGCGGGCTGCGCGTGAACGACCCGGCCGAGTGCGGGGACATCTCGCTCGTGCCGCAGTGGCTGGAGGTGACGCTGGACCAGCCCACGCGAGCGGCGGGCATCCTCGCGGACCTGCTCGAGATGAGGCGGGCGCTCGCGGGTCGGCTCCTGCTGCGTCACCGCGTCGCCATCCTCGCGCGCCTCCCCGCCCTGCAGCAGGCCGCGCAGCGCGTGCGGCGCGCGCAGGGTGACCCGGACGCCGTGCGCGACGCGGACCTCGCGTTCTCCCGCGAGCTGCTGCGCGCGGCCGGCAACGTGGTCGCGCTGAGCGTGTTCAACACCGTCGCGCGCGTGCTGGTCGAGCTGCCCCTGGTGAGCGCCGCGATGTACGCGGCCCCCGAAGAGAACGTGGCGTCCATGGCGCAGGTGCTCGGGGCGCTCGCGGGTGGAGGCGAGGACGCGGGCGCGGTGATCGAGGGCGCCATCGCCGCCATCGACGCGCGCACCGTGGCCCGCTTCGAGGCGTCGCTGCAGGCGCGCCGCGGCGAGGCCGGGCCCGCGGCCGCTCAGGGCCTATCCGTAGGGGTGCGCGCGTGACGGGCCGGGACACGGTGGCACGGCGCACGCCAGGACCCGGCGCGGCCTCACGGGACACGGGGGCACGGGGTCTCGCCCAACGCCACGCTCGCGCGCGCGACGCGCTGATGGGCGCGCTGCTCCCGGCACCGGGGCGGGGGCTGCCCGCCTTGAGCGAGCTCGACCTGAGCGCGTTCTGGCCGGCGTTCGACGCGGCCGCGCCCGCGCACCTGCGCCTGGGGCTACGCACGGCGTGCCTGGTGTTGGGGAGCGCGCCGCGGCTGATGGGCTTCGGCCGGTCGCTATCCGCGCTGAGCGACGACGAGCGCGAGCGCTTCATCGTGCGCGCCGCCGAGACCCCGGGCCTGGCCCAGCTGGTCGAGGTCGCCAAGGTGGTCGCGGCCATGGCGTACTTCAGCGACGCCCACGTGCAGGACGTGGCGCGCGCCCGTGGGCGCGACGAGGCCGGGGCAGACGCACCGCGCGCGCAAGACGCGCCGCAAGAACGAGACGCATCGCGCGAGCAAGACGCAGCGCGAGACCAGGAGGAGCCGTGAGCCCACCCAGCCCGAGCGCCGCGCGCCTGGACGGTCGCGCCCTGCACCGCGCACACACGCTGCGCACCGACGTGGTGGTCGTGGGCAGCGGGCCCGCCGGGGCGGCCGTGGCGCGCGAGCTGGCGCGGGCCGGGGTACGCGTGGTGGTCGTCGAGGCCGGCCGCTGGTTCGCGCCCGAGGAGTTCGTGCGGCCCGCGTTCCAGAGCATGGCCGCGCAGTACCGCGACATGGGCGCCTCCGTCGTGGTCGGCCCGGCGCCCATGCCGTTCGTGCAGGGCAAGATGGTGGGCGGCAGCTCGCCCATCAACGGCGCCATCTGCTGGCGCACCCCGCGCGACGTGTACGACGAGTGGGTCACCGCCGACCCACGCCTGGCCGACGCGCTGCCCTGGACGGAGCTCGACGCCACCACCGATGTGCTGGAGGCGCGCCTGAACGTGCGCCCGACCGACCCAGCCGTCGCCGGCGCCAAGAACCTGTTGCTGGCGCGCGGCGCGGAGGCGCTGGGCCTCGAGCACCGGCCCATCCGCCGCAACGTGCAGGGCTGTGAGGGCCTCGGCCGCTGCATGCAGGGGTGCCCCAACGCGCGCAAGCTCAGCGTGGACGCGACGCTGCTGGCCGACGCGCAGGCGGGCGGTGCCGAGGTGCTCAGCTCGTGCGAGGTGACCCGCATCCTGACGACGCGCGGGCGCGCCACCGGCGTGCTGGCCGAGAGCGCGGGCGGCGCCGAGGTGCGCGTGCTGGCCGAGCGCGCCGTGGTGCTGGCGGCGAGCGCGGTGCAGACGCCCGGCCTGCTGCTGGCCAACCGCATCACCCACGGCCCCGTCGGGCGCCACTTTCAGTGCCACCCCGGCGTGAGCATGGCGGGGCGCTTCCCCGAGCCCGTGCGCATGTGGGAGGGCGCGACGCAGGGGCACGAGGTGATCGGCCTGCGTCATGAAGGGCTCAAGTTCGAGGCGCTGGGCTTCGACCTGGGCGTGATGGCCGGGCGCCTGGACGGCGTGGGGCGCGCGCTCGCACGCGAGGTGGACGACATCGCGCACCAGCTGGACTGGGGCGCCGCCGTGCGCGCCGAAGCGGAGGGGCGCGTCCGTTTGCTGCGCGGCAACCCACGCGTGTTCTACACGCCGACGAAGCGCGACGTGGCCAAGTTCCGGCGCGGGCTGCGCGTGATGGGCGAGATGATGCTCGCGGCGGGCGCGGATCACGTCTCGCTCGGCGTGCGCGGCTTCCTCCCCCGCACCTCGCGCCTGGCCGACCTGGTGGCGCTCGAGCAGGACGGACCGACGCGCGCCTCCGCGTACACCAGCGCCATCACCCACATGTTCGGCACCTGCCGCATGGGCAGCGACCCCGCGCGCAGCGTGGTGCGCACCGACTTCCGCCACCACACCGTCGACCGGCTGTACGTGGCCGACTCCAGCGTGTTCCCCAGCAGCCTGGGCGTGAACCCGCAGATCCCCATCATGGCCGTGGCCACCCTGGCCGCGCGCCGCGTGCTGAACCCCTGACCCCGACCGACCCCGAGACCACCATGACCATCACGCTCGACGACCTCCTCCGCATGAAGGGCCCGGACCTCTACCGGGTCGTGCAGCAGGGCCACGCGCTCGACACCGACGCGCTGGCCGACACCACGTACACGGGCATCGACCTGTCCATGCCCGACCTGTTCCACAAGCTGATGTGGAAGAGCTTTCGCAAGACCTTCCACCGCGACCCCGAGACCGGCGCCTTGCGCGGCTGGAACGTGAAGGTCGAGCAGACCGGCTGGGACACGCCCCCTGCGCCCAAGCGCGACAAGCACGGGCGCCCGCTGAGCTTCGGCCACTACGAGGTGCGCAGCGCCACGGGCTTGCACTTCCCGCGCGGCTGGCGCGGCGGGCACTACCTGGACTACGGCGTGGCCGGCAACCTTCCGTCGGACTTCCCGGCCAGAGCGGGCTACTGCCCGCTGGTGAGCGTGAACGCGGGCAGCAGCGAGCTCTTGCTGGGCTGGGAGATCTTCAAGGTGGGCCCCGTGTTCGTGCCCATCTCGGACTTCTGGGTGTTGAAGCGCGAGGGCGCGCTGCGGCCGGAGGACGTGGTCCCGCGCCCCGTGCCCCTGCGCTGAGCCCTGGCGCCGAGCGCACCGCGGGTCGCGTGACGAGCCTGCCGCAGGCTCGTCAGTCGCAGCGCTCCGGGAGCGAACAGGACGCCTCGCGCGTGGCGCGGGTGGCCCCCTTGGGCATGAGCCAGGCGACGGTCGCGCTCATCGGCATGGGCATGGGGTCGTTCGGGCACGGCGGCCGGAAGCGGCTCAGGTAGGTCAGCGTCTGCTCGTCGTCGTACACGGCGATGCCCGCGCTGGCAGGCGACATGGTGTAAGCGAGCAGGTAGACGTCGTGGGTGCTCGGGTCGATGCCGAGGGCGCTCAGGTCGCGCTCGGGGCAGGAAAGCAGCGCGAGGATGTCCTCCTCCGTGCCGAGCACGCGCGGCGCGCTGGCCGTACCCCCGCCCTGGAACGAGCACCCGACGGGCAGCACGAGGGCAGGGCGTGACGTGGCACCCTCGAGGCCATCCACGGTGCATGTCGACGGTGCGACGGCGCCGCTGCTCGTCGTGGCGCCATGGGCCCCCTCCCCGCTGCCGTGGCACCCGGCCATCAGCATCACGGCGCTCGCCAGCGCGCTCGTCCACCCGTCCACCGAGCGGCCCGCGCGGCCCGCCGACGAGGCCCCTCTGATCGAACACGGCGCGGCTCCCCCGACGCGGACGGAACCCTCACGAGCGAAAGCGGACGAGCGACGGGTCGAAGCCATCCTCGTAGTCTCGCGCAAGCGCCCTGCGAACTCCACCCCGACGACGCGTCGGGTTCACGGTCGTGGACCTGCTCGATCCTGGGAGTCCGCGACAGGCTGCTACCAGGCGCCGCCGGACAACACCTCCGTCTGCTCCCCGCCAGCGGTCTGTTCCTCGCCGGCCGTCGTGTCCGCGCTCGCTGCCGAGAACGGCTGCCCCGCCGTGGTCGCCCCGCCGGGCGCCTGAAGGAGCGGATGCTGCACGTGGAACGTGCGCCGCCAGGGGGACTCCTCCATCTGGATGGCCACCAAACCGTCGGACGCGCAGCGCCCTTCTTCGGACTGCCGGGCGACCGAGCTGTACAGCACCTGTCCGCCGGTCGTGACGACGTCGAGCGCCGAGATGTTGCACTCGGCGCGCACCGCCTCGAGGGCTTCGAGGGGCCACTCGGCGCCGATGCGGACGCGATTCAGGAAGTCACGGAACTCGGGCTGCTGCGCGTCGTAGTCGTCTGGGTGGTTCGCGTAGCCGATCAGCATCAGAACCGGGAAGAAGGTCGTCTGGCCCACGGTGCGCCCACCGAGCGATGGCATTCGCGCGGACCTCACCATCTGTTCGCGAGCGAACACGAACCCGGGGCGCACGAGGACGAGGTGACTGCGCACCCCGCGGGCGTCGGGCGTCAGCTCGAGCTCTGGGACGTTGGCTACCTCGAAGATCACTTCGTGGGCGGGATAGCCCCCTACCGTCACCTCGCGCGACACCAGGATCTGCGCCGCCCGCTCGCCCGATGCCCGCGCCGTACCGCGACTGAAGTCGTACGAGATGCCACCTCCGTTGGAGGAGTGAGCGACCAGGTCCCGCAGGATCACGGCCAGCTCACGCTCGCTGTCGTACTGGGAGATGGGGACCGTGATGACGAAGAGCCGGGCGTCGTTGCGGCGGTGGTTGAACTTGAGATCGAACCGCGGCAGCGTGACGGTGCCCTCGAAGTCACCATCACCGTCGTAGTCGAGCCCTACCTCCACTTCGTAGGCGTCCCCCTCCTTCGGCTCACCCAAGGCGCTGCCGTCCGCGGAAGGCGCGTAGTTGTCCAGTCGCCACTCACGAGACATCACGTCGTCCGTGCCCGGCAAGGCCGCGACCGAGTAGTCGTACGAGGCGTGATGGAACCCACCTCCGTCGGTTGTGAAGATGGGGAAGCTGGAGCGGGAGCCCGCGCAGCTCACGACGACGAGGACACCGAGCAGAACCGAAAACGTGCGGACGAACGAGGACATGGGTCCCTCCGAAAATGGTGGGTGACGATAACGGTGACCCCGCGCCCACGCAACCCACGTGTGGGTCTCGACACGTCCGGCACGCGCCTGAGCCGAGCGCCGCGCGCACGCACGACCCATCACGTTCTCTGGCAGCTGCGTCGGCCGCTCAGGTCGCGCCGAGGATGACGCCCAGCGACACCGTCGAGACGATGCCCCACAGGACCGCCCCTTGCAGAAACGGGCGCGCCCCGACACGCCGCAGGGCGGCCGGGCTGAGCGACGCGCCCACGAGGAAGAGCGTCAGCACCAGCACACGCCGCGCGAGCGCGCTCAGCACGTCACCGGCGGGCGCGAAGCTCGGGACGAAGGTCGTGAGCAGCGCGAGGACGAGAAAGCCGAGGATGAACCACGGACGGGCAGCGCGCGGAGGGGGCTCGGTCGCGGCGTGGTCGACCTGCCCGTGGGTCAGGGCGTCGCGCTCCGCGCGCGCGTTGCGCTCTCGGCGGCGCGTGTGCAGCGCGAGGCCAGCCGTGAGCGGGACGATCCAGAGCGCTCGAGCGAGCTTCACGGTGGTGGCCAGCGCGAGGGCGTCGGGGCCGAAGGTCATGGCTGCGCCGACGACCGAGCTGGTGTCGTGGATGGCGATGGCGCACCACAGCCCGAACGCCTGGTCGCTGAGCGCGAGGGCGTGCCCCACTGCGGGAAAGACCAACAGCGCCAGCGCGTTGAGCGCGAAGACGGTACCGAGCGCGGCGGTCACCTGATGCTCGCGAGCACGCACCGTGGGGGCCACCGCGGCGATGGCGCTGCCGCCGCAGATGGCCGTGCCCGCCGCGACCAACAGGCCAGTCAGCGCGTCCACCCGCAGCAGGCGCGCAAACAGTCGACCGAGCGCGAGGCAGAGCGCGATGCTGCCCACCGCCAGGCCCGCTCCGAGCGCACCCACCTGCGCCACCGCGCGCAGGTCGAGCCCCGCCCCGAGCCCCACCACCGAGAGCGTGAGCAGCCGCTTGGCCAATCGACCGCTCTCTGCCTCCCACGCGTTCAGGCCGAGGAGCGCCACACCGACACCGAGCGCCAGCGCACCCACGGACCCCAACTTCGGGACCAGCAAGCACAGCAGACCAAGAGCGGGGAGGACCACACGATTCCACGCCCGTCGATGGCCGTGAGCCAGAGACGCGGCGGAGCAGAGGTGGAGCGCAAGCGTGGACATGAGCGACAAGGTGCGTGGATGCCATCGACATGACGAATCGTTACTTCGGATGTACCATCAGTAGAACCTATGCCTCCGGCCCGCGACCACTTCGACTCCCGCCACCTCGACGTGCTCCGCGCCGTCATCGATGCGGGCAGCATCACCAAGGCCGCCCGCCAGCTGCACGTGTCGCAGCCGGCCGTCACGGCCAGCGTTCAGAAGCTCGAGGGCGCGCTGGGCGTGACCCTGCTCGAGCGCTACGCGCGCGGCGTGCGACCGACCGAAGCGGGGCGCAAGTTGCTCGGGCACGCACGGCGGGTGGACTCGCTGCTGGACGAGCTGGTGGCGGACGTGACCGAACGCGAAGCGCCCCTCGCGCCGCTGGTGCTCGGTGCCAGCACGACCATCGCAGCCGGCTTGGTCCCCAAGCTGTTCGCCCGCTTCCGAGCCCAGCACGGCGCGGCGGGGCTGCGGCTGGTGGTGGGCAACACGAGCGAGATCATCGCGCAGGTGGAGAGCGGCGCCTTGCCCCTGGGGCTGGTGGAGGGCCCGCCGCGGGCGGCGCGGGTGCGCCTCGAGCGGCTGCTGGACGACACGTTGCTGCCGGTGGTGGCCGCGAGCTCCCCCTTCCGACGCGACAACGTGGACCTGGACACCCCCGTCTTGTGGCGCGAGGTGGGCTCGGGCACGCGCACCGTGGTGGAGCGCGCGCTGCGCAAGATCGGCCGCAAGCCCATGCCCTTCGACCTCGAGCTGGGCAGCACAGCGGCCATCCGTCGGGCCGTGGGGCTCTCGCTGGGCGTGGCCTTCCTGTCGCGCTGGTCCGTCGGCGAGGACCTCGCGGCGGGGCGCTTGCGCGTGCTGCGGCTGCCGGAGCTGAACATCCAACGGCGCTTCTCGTGGGCGCTGCCCAGCGCCCCACTGGGAGGCACGGCGGCGCGCTTCCATGCGTTCGCGAGCGCGGAGCACGAAGGGCTCGAGGTGTAGCGCGCGCAGCCTTCCTCTAGCCCGCGCAACGCCCGTGTGCTCTCGTGTGCGCGATGTGGCAAGGCACGCGCGCGAAGGACTGGCTGCTGCTGGGTGTGTGCCTGATGGCCACCGTCGGGTCGGTCGCGGGGCGGGCGTACCGCTCGGAAGACGACGGCCTGCTCGCCGTCGGTGCCTTCTTTGGTGCCTGTACGGTCGTCGCCATCAAGATCCTCGTCGACAGGCGCCGTGCGCACCAGACACGGCTCCGCGCCCCTGGTGCCTCTGCGATGCCGGGGCAGGTGCCGATCGTGCCAAACCGTCGGCGGGTAGTCGGTGTGGCCCTCGGGATCGCGGCGCTCGGCGCGTTCATGGCCGTGACGGGGGCGTCCGTCGGTCGCGCCTTCGTCATCATGAGCGTGCTGCTAGCGACGTTGGGCCTGGCGCTCCTCGTGGCGTCGGCGCTCGGGCGGGGTGCGCCCACGCTCACGTTCACGCCGCTCGGGCTGCGCGTCGAGAACCGGGTGCTAACGTTCCTGGTGCCCTGGGACGAGGTGTACATACGCCTCTACGTGCTCAGGGAGCAGGACTTCATCGCGCTCACCCTGAAGCGCCCCGAGGAGACCGCTCGCAACGCGGACGTGCGACGCGGCGATGCGGCGCGCGAACGTGCCAAGCTCGACCTGCGCTTCCGGCGCACCCGGAAGTGGGCTGGAGACGACTTCCACATCGCCCCGGCGGCTTACGACGTGGACATGGAGACGATGCTGCGAGCGCTGCAGCGCTACGCCACCGACCCAGCCGCGCGCGCGGAGCTTGCGCACAGGGTGTCCTGAGCGGCTGCGGCGAAGTCGGCCGGCGACCGCATCGACGCGACCGTCGCGCGCTCAGCGGGGAGCGTGATCGTCGGCGGGCCGGGCGATGCCGAGCGCCTTGTGGCACCAGACCACGGCCTCGGGCTCGCTCGTGAAGGTCCCTTGGGGCCACGGCGTGGCGCCCGTGAGCCACGACACGACGGTCACCGCGCCGGCGACGATGGGGTTCGTGACGATGCGCGCGTCCGCGCCGATGCGCGCCTCGAGCCCCGCGTGCTTGAGCCCGAGCGTGCGCTCCGCGACCACCGCGCGATGGCGCGCCGTGACGCTCATCAGCTCGAGCGCCCGCAAGTCGTGCACCAGCGCCACGGGGCTCTGGGCCTCGCGCAGGATGCGCTCCACGGTGTCGTACCACTCGTGGATGGCCTCGAAGGTGCCCGCCTGCGGCATGCGCAGGATGACCACGGGGTAGCGCTGCAGCTCGAAGCGGACCTTGTGGTTTGGCTCACCCATCGGGGCGCAGTTGAACCACAACGTGGGCCCGAAGTCGAGCGCCCGCGCGGTGCACACGAGCACCACGGGCAGCAGGCCACGGACGCTGCGGCTCACGAGCCCGCAGCGGGAAGGCCCGCGCCCTGGGTGGACTGACGCGACGACGGCCGAGCGTCGCGAGGGACGGTGCTCGACACGTCTGGTTTCGATACCCTACGTGGCGTGCATCCCGCGAGACCCCACGGAGAGCTCGGGACCCGGCAGGCGTGGCCGTGGCTCGCGTGGCTGTGTGGGCTGATCGTGGGCTGCGTAGGTGGCGCCCCGCTCCCGCAGGCAGCGGCCCCCGTGTCGTCCATGCCCAGCCAGCGCCTCCCCTCGCTGGACGCCCTGGTCGCTCCGGAGGCCTTCGCGGAGGCGCGCCTCGACCTGCGCCGGGTGCTGGCCGATCCCACATTCGTCGCCCTCGAGCGGCGGCTGATCGAGATCCTGCGCGTGGACGACAACGCACAGGATGTCGCGTACTGGCAAGGGCTCGCTCACCGCGTGGAGCAGGTGGCGTGGGCCGCCGAGGGCCCCCCAGGCAGCCGCTTCGACGACCTGGTGGTGCTCGCGCGCGGTCGTTTCGGCACGGAGGACCTCGAGCGCCTGTCCGAGGGCGCCCGGGCGACCGACTACGAGGGGCGTCCCCTGCGCGTGCAAGGCACGTGGGCGGCAGGCCTGATCGGGGACCACACGCTCGTCGTGGGACCCCTCCGTCACGTCGAGGCCACCTGCGACCGCTTCGATGGACGGCGCCCCGCGGGCCCCGGGGCACACGCGACACTGGCAGAGGCACGCGGACGCGCAGGTTTCGGGCACCACCCGCTGACCTACGCCGTGCACTGGCGTTCGTCCCCCGACAGCACCGACAACGAGGCCGAGCGAGCGGTCATCGCGCACGACGGCCACTGCGCCGTCGACCCGGCGCTGCGCTGCGAGTTCGGCATCACCACCAACGACGCCGACGCGCTCGAGCCGCTCCGAGCGCAGCTGCAGCAGGTCCTCGACCTCTTCGCGGCGCCGACCCCCGCGTTCCCGCTGCCCGAGCCGCTGGCCGCCATGGCGCGAGCCGTGACCTTCCGCACCGAAGGCACACGCCTCGTCGCCGCATTGGTCCAGACCCCCGAGGAGCTACACGCCGCGCTCGACGCGGCCCTCGACGTGCTGGCGTCACGCCTCGAAGTCCGCCGCGCGAACGGCGCCCCGGGCGGGCCGTAGCGCACCGAGACCGAGGTCGACGGTGGCCCCTCCCGGTCGTCGTGTGCGCCCACGCGTGCTCGTCCTCGTGTTCGCCCTCGTCGTCGTAGTCCTGTTCGTGTTCGTGGGCGTGCGCGTGCGCGTGCGCGTCCTCGTGAGGGTGCTTGTAGACGTGAACGTGCTCGTGAGGGTGCTCGTAGACGTGAACGTGCTCGTCTCGACCTTCCACAGGGAGGCTCGACGATGCGCCGCTTCGCAGCAAGGTCACCACGCTCACCGCGCGAGGCTTCTCGCTCTTCGTCCGCGAGGCTCGCAGACGGACGAGGTCGAAGACGACACCACACGTCCTGGCCGAGCCTCACGCAACATCGCGAAACCGTGCTCGGTGTTGTCGGGCGACCCGGCTGCCCGTGGCGTTCTGGAGGCGTCGGCGTAGCGCTTGGAGGTCTCGCCGCGCGCCGACGTGCACGACCACACTCACGAGGACGCGCACGCGCACGCGCACGAACACGCGGACGACTACGAACACGAGCACGCGAACGAGCACACTCACGAGGACGCGCACGCGCACGAACACGCGGACGACTACGAACACGAGCACGCGGACGACTACGAACACGAACACGAACACGAGGAGGGGCACGGGGACAGCGGAGACGGGAGGTGCGAGCCCGGCCGAGCGTAGGGCGTGCCGGGAGCACTTCCCGTGTGGTGCGGCGACGCGGTCGGGGTACCTTCGCGCCCCCACGAGGAGCGACCCCCATGGCAGAGAAGATGCGTCCCGAGCTGAGCGCGCTCTACGAGCGGCTGTCGCGCACCGAAGACGGCGTGCGCAGCGAGGCCGCCCGCAAGCGGCACGAGAAGGGCTTTCGTACCGCGCGCGAGAACCTCGCGGACCTCGTGGACCCGGGCACCTTCCTCGAGTACGGGCAGCTGGCCGTCGCGGCGCAGCGCAGCCGACGCGACCCCGAGGACCTGCAGGTGAACACCGCGGCAGACGGCATCATCACGGGCGTCGGGTCGGTCAACGCAGCGCTGGTCGGCGACGAAGCCGCGCAGACGGCCGTGCTGATCGGCGACTACGCCGTGCTGGCCGGGACGCAGGGCTACTTTCACCACAAGAAGCTCGACCGCATGTGCGAGCTGGCGGAGCAGCTGCACCTGCCCGCGGTCATGTACACGGAGGGCGGCGGTGGACGCCCGGGTGACACCGACATCGTGACGGGCGTCTCGGGCCTCGACGTGCGCTCGTTCCTCAGCTGGGCGCGCCTCGGCGGCATCGTGCCGCGCATCGCGGTCAACAACGGCTACTGCTTCGCGGGGAACGCGGCGCTGTTCGGCGCGGCGGACATCACCATCGCCACGAAGACCTCGTACATCGGCATGGCCGGTCCCGCGATGATCGAGTACGGCGGGCTGGGCAAGCACGCGCCGACGGAGATCGGCCCGAGCGACGTGCAGGAGCTCAACGGCGTGCTGGACATCGTCGCCGACGACGAAGCCGAGGCCACGGCGGCCGCCAAGAAGGTGCTGAGCTACTTCCAAGGGCGCGTCCGCGAGTGGCACGCGCCCGACCAGCGGCCCCTGCGCGACGCGCTGCCCGAGGACCGTCGCTTTGGGTACAACGTGCGTCGCGTGATCGACACGCTGGCCGACACGGGCAGCTTCACCGAGCTGCGCCGCGCGCACGGCCGCAACGTCATCACGGGCTTCATGCGCCTCGAGGGGCTGCCGGTGGGCCTGGTCACGAGCGACTGCCAGCACCTGGCCGGCGCGGTGGACAGCGTGGCCGCCGAGAAGACGGCGCGCTTCCTGACGCTCTGCGACGCGTTCCGCCTGCCCATCGTCGTGCTGACCGACACGCCGGGCTTCATGGTGGGCGTCGACAGTGAGCGACAGGGCGCGGTGCGCAAGATGTCGCAGCTGATGGTGGCGGGCGCGAGCGTGACGGTGCCCATCGTCAACATCATCTTGCGCAAGGCCTATGGCCTCGGCGCCATGGCGCTGGCGGGCGGGAGCCTGGCGAAGCCCATCTACACCGCCGCGTGGCCCACCGGCGAGGTGGGCGCCATGGGGCTCGAAGGCGCTGTGCAGCTGGGCTACCGCAAGGAGCTGGAGGCCGTGAGCGACCCACGCGAGCGCGAGGCGCTGTTCGAGCAGCTGCTGCGCAAGCTCTACGCCCAGGGCAAGGCGACGGAGTCGGCCAGCTTTCTGGAGATCGACGCGGTCATCGACCCCGCGGACACGCGCCGCACCATCGTGCGCGCCCTGCTGGCAGCGCGCGCCAAGCGGCCTACCCTGTGAGCGTGAGACGACCCGGGATGATCCCAGCATACTCGCTCGGCATCGCGCTCGCGCTGCTGGGCTGCGCTGCCGGCGCGGGCACGTCGGGCGGCGTCGCCCCTGCCGTGTTGGTCGCTCCCAGCACGGAAGGGGTGCAGCAAGGCGCGGAGGGGAGCACACGGCCCCTCAGCCCCGAGCCGTTCGGGGAAGACCGCTATGGCTTCGTAGAAGCCAGCAGCGCCAACGGCCGCTACGTCGCGCTGCGTCGCTTCGTCGAGCGCGACGAGCCGCAGTTCGGGCACCACGGAGAGGTCATGGGCGGCGCCGACTTGGTGGTCGTCGACCTGGTGGACCTCAGCGAGCGCCCCTTCGACGAAGTGGTCGACGTCACACCCGACCGGCGCTTCATGCTGTTGTCGGTCGGAGACGCGCCCGTGCTGCTGGACAGCGTGAGGGGCCGCTTCGAGGCCCTGCGCGACGCGGACACGCGGTCCGATCACAACGCGTGCCTGGGACCCCGGCAGGCGGTGTTCTCCGCAGCTGGCGCGCGCTTGGGCTGGGTGGTCGACCAGGCGCGGGCGCTGCGCGTGCGAGACCTCGCCTCGGGTGAGGAGTGGTCGGTGCCTGCCAGCACGCCGCTCTGGCGCGGCTGGCCCGACGACGAGGGGCGCGGCGCCGTGCTGGCCGAGGTCCCGGCAGGCAGCGCCGAATGGCCGCAGCAGCACACCAGCTGCGCGTGCCGCTGGTGCAACCGCTTCGCCATGTCGTTCGGCTTCTATGGCTGGGGCGGCCCGACGTTTGCGCTCACGCACGTGGACGGCGCGGGGGTCCGCACCTCGTCGGAGGTCACCGAGGGCGAGCGCCGCTGGCACGGCCCGGACGACGCAGGCTGCACGCTCACCCCCGAGGACGGCGAGCGCGGCTACGCGCAGGGCCCCTGGCGCCGCGCGTGTCCGTGAGCGCGCGCGGTGCGGGCCCGCGTGCCGCCCGCCGCAGTCCATGCCGCGTCGCTGCACAGCGCCGCGCCGTCGCGCTGCCTCGCGCACGCTCGGGCGTCAGGCGGTCGCCTCGTCGGGGACCTGCTCCTCTGGAACGCGCCGCGCGAACAGCCCGCGCAGGCGGTACAGCATGGTGAACAGGGCGGGGATGACGAAGATGACCAGCACGCTGGAGAGCGCCAAGCCACCCAGCACGATGGCTCCGACCCCGCGATAGAGCTCGGCGCCCGCGCCGTTCGAGACCACCATCGGCAGCAGGCCCGCAAGCGACGTACTGGTGGTCATGAAGATGGGCCGGATGCGCGAACGCACCGCGTCGGCCACGGCCAGGTTCAGCTCGTCCCCCTCGCGCAGCCGCGCGAGCGCCCCATCCACCACGAGGATGGCGTTGTTCACGACGACGCCGATGAGGATCAGGAACCCGAGCGCGGTGAGCAGGTCGAGGGGCACCGGACCGAACACCTGGTCCACGGCCACCAAGCACGCCATGCCGCCTGCCGCGGCGAGCGGCAGGCTGGCCAGCACGACCAACGGCGCGACGAAGTCCTCGAACAGCGCCGACAGCAGCAGGAAGCAGATGAGCACGGCCAGCAGCAGCACGTCGCGGAAGTGGTCGGCCGCGATGTCGAGGTCGCCCGCCGCGCCGCTGACCTCGATGCGCACCCCTTGGGGCACCTCGCCTGCGGCGCGCATGGGGGTCACCACCTGCTCTTGCACCATGTCCATCGCGGTCTCGAGGGGCAGCGCCTCGGGCGGCGAGATCTGCAGCGTGATGGCGCGGCGGCGCTCGAGGCGCTGGATGTTGGTAGGGCCGATGTCCGTGACCGCGTCGGCGACGGAGCTGAGCGGCACGATGGCGCCAGCGCTGGTCACGAGCGGCGCGTCCATCAGCTCGAGCGGATCGCTGATGATGCCGCGACCCGGGGTCAGCGCCCGCAGGACCACGTCCACCTCGTAGCCGCTCCGCGACGTGAGCTCCCCCACGATGGCGCCGTCGACCAGCGCGTCGACCATCAGGCCCAGCTGGTCGCTGCGGATGCCGAGCGCCGCCGCCTGACGCCGCCGCGGGTGGATCTGCACCTCGGGGGCGCCCGGATCGAGCCCCGGCACAGGGCGCACCTGCGCGCCCGGGATGGCCCGGCTGATGCTGCCCATCATGCGCCCGCCGAGCTCGGTCAGGGTGGGGATGTCCGAGCCCACCAGGTTGAGCTCGATGCTGCGCCCGCCCCCCATGCGCCCGAACAGGCTGGCTTGGTTGGTGAACCCGAAGGTGCCCGGCACGTCGGCCTGCACGCGGCGCAGGAACGGCAGGAGCGCGCCGATGTCCTCGGGACGCGTGGCCACGGCCCCCGCGAAGACGAAGCTCCCGTCGCCCACGAAGAATGAGCGCTGGATGGAGGGCACGTCGCCCACGTCGGCGCCGATGTGGGGGCCGATCTCCTCGTGCATGCGCGCGCCCATGCGCTCGAACTCCTCGGAGGAGTACCCCGGGGGCGGCACGAGCACGCCGAAGATGAGGTTGCGGTTGCCCGTGGGCAGGTACTCGAGCGCAGGGGCCAACATGAACGTCACGACCCCGGCGGCCCCCACCACGAGCGCCACGATCAGCGTCCCGCGACGCAGGTCGCGCGCCACCCAGCTGGCCGCGCCGACGATCCGCTCGCGCACCCGGTCGCCGGCTGCCGCGAAGCGCCCTGGCGCCGTCTTGGGCTTGGGCTTCAGCAGGCGTGCGGCGAGGCTCGGGATGACCCACACGGACACGACCAGCGACCACACGACCGCGAGCGAGATGGCGACGGCGACGTCGCGCAGCAGCTGCCCCACCTCGCTCTCCCACGTGATGATGGGGGCGAAGACCGCGACGGTGGTGAGCGTCGAGGCGAGCACCGCGCCCCACACCGAGCGCACACCGCGCAGCGCGGCCTCGGCGGCGGTCTTGGCCGTGGCGCGCTCGGTGTCGATGCTCTCCAGCACCACGATGGAGTTGTCGAGCACCATGCCCACCGCGAAGGTCACGCCTGCCAGCGAGATGACGTTGATGGAGCGACCGAGCCAGCTCATGCCCAGCGCCGTGCCGAACACGCACACGGGGATGGAGACGCTGATGATGGCGGACGCCCCCGCCGAGCGCAGGAACAAGAAAAGCGCCAGGATGGCCAGCACCGACCCCATCAGCAGGTTCTGCTGCACGAGGTCGAGGGCGTCGTTGATGTAGCCGACCTGATCCGAGATGACCTGGATGGTGAGCCCCTCGCCGCGGAACTCGCGCTCGTCCAGCTCGGCCACCGTGGCGCGCACGGCCTCCGTCACCTCGAGCACGTTGCTGCCCGACTCGCGCGAGAGCAGCAGGATCATGGACGCCTGTCCGTCGGTCATGGCCACGCCGCGCGGGCGGCGCAGCCCCATGCTGACGGTGGCGACGTCGGCCAACCGCACCGGCATGCCGTCGGGCCCGGTGCCCAGCACCACCTCCTCGAGGTCCTCGACGTCTTCGGGGGCGAGCGGCGTGCGCACCAGGAACGAGCGCTTGCCGATGTTGAGGTCGCCAGCCGACACGTTGCGCAGCTCGGCGCGCACCCGGTCGCTCAGGTCGTTGATGCGCAGGCCCCGCTCGGCCAGGGCGCGCGGGTCGAAGTCGACGTGCACCTCGGAGTCCTGACCGCCCACGTGGCGCATGCCGGCCACACCCGGGATGCGCTCCAGCTCGGGCACGATCTCTTCGGCCACCCACGTGCGGAAGGCCGAGACGGAGCGCCCCTCGAGGTCGCGGATGGTGATGACGGCGATGGGTGGCCCGGACAGATCGGAGGTGCTCAGCACGGGCCGGTCGGCCGCCTCGGGGTACGAGCTGACCTCGCCCAGGCGGTTGTTCACCCGCACGAGCGCGTCGTCGATGTCCGTGCCCACGTCGAACTCGAGCGTGATGCGGCCGAGGTCGGGGCTGGCGTTGCTGGTCATCTTCACCAGCCCCGCCAGACCCTTGAGGGTCTGCTCCTGGGCCTCGAGGATCTCGGTCTCGATCTCGCTCGGCGCCGCACCGGGCCAGCGCGTGCTGATGTCGATGGTGGGGCGCGAGATGTCCGGCGTGAGCTGGATGGGCAGCCCCACCAGCGACAGCGCGCCGAAGAGCACGACCAGGATGACGCCCACGGTGACCGTAACGGGGCGCTCGATGGCGAGGGCCAGCGCCCCCTGCGCGCGATCCGTCATGTGCCGCCGCCACCCTGCGTCATGGACGCTGCGCCGCTCCCAGCCTCCGCGGCCGGGGGAGAGCCCGCCGGACGCGCTGCAGACGAAGGACCCGCTGGGGGTTCGGCCGGAGACGCACCCGCGCTGCCCCCCGCCGCCAGGGCGGCGCCGTCCACCACCACCGCGTCATCGGGACGCAGCCGCTCGTTGCCGCGCGTGACGACCTGCTGGCCTGCCGCGAGGCCCTCGCCCCGCACCAGCGCACGCTCACCGGACTGCACGACGACCTGCACGGGCACGATGCGAGCCGTTCCGTCCACGACGCGCACGACGCGCGCGCCACGCACCCCGTAGGTCACGGCGTCGCGCGGCACCACGACCCCGCCTTCCTCGGGCAGCTCCAGCTCCACGTCGAGGAAGCGCCCGGGCAGCAGCCACGCCGGCCGCTCCGCCGTGTCCGGTAGGAAGCGCAGCGGCGCCGTCCCGGTGGCGCTGTCGATCACGCGCACCACACCGGCGAGCCGCGCGGGCAGCGCCTCCCCATCGAAGCGCAGGGTGGCTGGCTGGCCCTCGTGGAGACGCGCCAGCAGCAGCGGGTCGACCATCGCGTGCACCTCGACGTCGTCCATGCTGACCACTTGGAGCACCGGCGTGCCCGCGGACACCCAATCGCCCGGGTCGGCCATGCGCTGAACGACCTGACCCGCGAACGGCGCGCGCACGATCTGCTGCGCCAGCCGCGAGCGGGTCTGACGCACCCGGGCGCTCAGCTCGGCCTGGCGCCTCGCCAGCTGCTCGGCGCGGCTCTCGGCCTGCTCGATCTGGGTCACCGCGACCGCCTCGGGTCCCGCCATCCGGTAGCGGGCCGCATCGCGCGCGGCCTGGGCCTCCTCCTCGGCTGCCGTGGCCGCCGTGGCCTGCGCAGCCGCGAGGTCGGCGCGGGCCACGCTGGGATCGACCTCGAACAACAAGTCCCCCGCCTGGACGCGGTCACCGACCCGCACCCGCACCCGGCGCACCGCCCCGTTCGCGCCCGCCGCGAGGGTGGCCTCGAGCGCGGCGGACGTGCGGCCCGTGAGCCGATGACGCACGACGAGCGGACCGTCGGCGACGGCGTCCACGGTCACGCGGGCAGGGGGTCGACCAGACGGAGGGGGCGCCTCGGCCTCGCCACCGCAGCCAACGAGGCCCAGCAGCAGTCCCAGGCCGGTGAGTGTGGGGGTCACGCGCATGCGCATCCGTTTGCCATACTTCGGGCTGTCGGCCCACCGCCCAGACCGCTACACGGGCACCGGCCATCGCGACGCTTGACAGCAGCGCGCGGTCGGGTGCCAATGATTCATGCGCGACGACATCGTCCTCGAAGGAGCGATCCCCGCGGGCGGCATCGTCGAGCTGCTCAGCGCCATCGAGGAGACGTGCACGACGGGCACGCTCCACTACGAGAGTGTACGCGAGGGCAGCGGGACGGTGACGCTCGTGCGCGGCCAATTCGCCGAGGATCAGACCCCCGACCGCAAGCAGCGCGACCCCGTGGAGGTGCTGCTGGCCCTGCGGGAAGGGCGCTTCTTCCTCCAGCAACGGCTGCCCGTGCTGCCCGTGACGAACGGCGACCACATGGTCAAGAAGGGCTCGTTGGCGGTGCACGTGCCCTCCGAGCTGATGCGCTACTGCGAGCTGGCCGGGCTGACCGGGGTGCTGCAGCTCAGCCGCCCCCCCGAGGTGGTGGACCTGGCCTACGAGCGCGGCGAGCTGGCGGAGGTGCGCGTCGGCGGCGCCGGCCAGATCGAATTCGAAGAGGTCTTCGGCTGGGAGGACGGGCGCTTCACCATCGAGGCGCGACGCGTGAGCGCGCGCGTCGCGGCGCCGGACAGCTCCGTGTACCCCGCCCAGCACCAGCCGGCGAGCGACACGGACCGCGGCAGCGAGCGCGAGGCGCGCACCACCACCCGTGATCCCGGCGAACCCACGGAAGCCACGTTCTTACGCGTGGTCGAGATGTCCCTCGAAGACCTACTGCGCGAGCGCGCCGAGCGCACCCCAGCCGCGCGCACGGGACCAGTCATCCCAGCGCTGCCCGCCGCCCGGGTGTCTCAGCGTCCGGCCCCGAAGACCCTCGGGAGCAGCTCGACCCCGGTGCGCGGCGAGAGCACCGTGCGCGTCATCTACCTGGCCGCCGAGCGTAGTCCGGCGGAGGAAGAGCGGCTGCCCGCGATGGACCTCAACGTACCGCTGCCGGGCGAAGGCCGGCGGTCCCCCTCGAAGACGGACATCCCGCGCAACACGGCCATCAGCGCGCTCGACGACGCGGGTCGGCTGCGTCAGAGCAAGTGGCCCGCCGCCCTCGCGCGGCCATCGCGGGAGGACGAGGAGATCACCACCCAGTTCGACACGGCCAGCCACGCGGCGCTGGACATCGGCACGAACCCCACCATGCTGGCAGGTGCGCTCGACCTCGCGAGCGACGACCTCCCCCTGGACTCCCCGAGAAAGGCGCAGCACATGAGCGACACCCGCACCTCGGGCGCGAGCCCCGAGAGCCCCGCCGCGGGGCGGACCGTGACGCCCCCGGACACGCTCGGCACTCTCAAGTGGGTGGCGTTCGCGTGCCTCGTGCTGATCTCGTGCCTGGCCGTGCTCGCACGCCTCCCGCCGATCGACTGAGACCTCGGTGCGCCGCTCTCTCGTCACGCTCGCGCTGCTGTGCGCCTCGCTGGGCTGCCTCGCGGGTCCGACGGTGGGCGCCGCGCAGCCCGTGGCGGGCGCAGACACCCCAGACGGCGGGGCCCCACGCGCCGCGGCGCCAGACGAAGGACCGGACACCGCCGACCGCGACGCAGAGGCCGACCTCGACGCTGAAGCCGACGCAGAGGCCGACCACGACGCTGAAGCCGACGCAGAGGTCGACCACGACACGGAAGCCGACGCGGACCGGCCCATCGGCGCCTCGGGTGAGTCCGAGACGGCGCCAGCCGACGACTCCGACCAAGACCTCGACGACCAAGACCTCGACGACCAAGACCTCGACGGGGACCGCGCGCCTGGCGCCCCGCAAGCGCTTCGATACTTCCTCGAAGACGTCGAGGTGGTGGGCAACACGCGCACCCACGCCTCGGTCGTCCGCGCCTACGTCCCGCTCGAGCGGGGTGAGCCGTTCGACCCCGAGGAGAGTGAGCTCGAGACGCTGCAGTTCTCGCTGATGGGGACGGGGTGGTTCGACGAGGTCAACGTTCGGCTGCGCCGCGGCCGGCAGCGCGGCTGGGTCGTGGTCGTGATCGAGGTGGTGGAGCGCAACACCGTCGTGGTGGAACAGATCGCGCTCGGCGTGGCCGAGGGGCTGAGCAGCGCACGCACCACGCAGACGCGCGTCTTTCCCTACGTGGGACTGACCCTGACCGAGACCAATTTGCTGGGGCGTGGCATGCGCCTGTCGGTCAGCGGGCTGCTCTCCCGTCACCACCAGGGGGGGCGCATCGACTTCGCCTACCCACGGATCTTCGGCGGGAACTACGGGCTGCGGGCCGCGCCCTTCTTCAACAACTCCCGCCAGTATTTCGGGACCAACCCCACGGTCACCACGCGCTGCGCCCCGACGGCTCCGAGCGACTGCATCGAAGAGTTCGAGGGACGCAACGCGGTCGTGTTCTACCGCCGAGGCGGCTTCTACCTGGGCACGGGCCGCACGATCGGGAGCACCCTCACGCTCGACATCGGCACGCAGCTCGAGTGGATCTACGTCACCTCGCGCCCCGAAGCCGCGAGCGAGGTGCGCGGCAGCGAGATCCGTCCGATCGACTTCTCCATCCTCCCCAACCGCAGCTTCGCCTCGGTGCTGCGCGTCGGGCTGACCTACGATCGGCGGGACGACCCAGGCCTCCCCACGCAGGGGACGTACCTCCGCGTGCAAGCAGACGCCGGGACGCGCCTGCTCGGCAGCGCGTACGACTTCGTGCGCCTCCAGGCGGAGTTTCGTCAGTGGGTCCCGCTGGCGAGCCACCACACCCTCCGCATGCGCATGTTCGGCGGCATCGTGTTGGGCGACGCGCCGTTCTTCTACAAGTTCCACGCCAGTGACCTGACCGACCTCATCCCGAGCCGCCTGCTCGAGATGCAGCTCGATCGTCGCGCCCCCCCCAACCTGCTCGGCACCGCCATCGCGTTCATGCGCAATGAAGAGGTCGCCGTCCGGGCGGACGTCGAGTACGACGTCTCGCTGCTCAGGCACGATCGTCGCGTGGGGCTGCGAGGCGCGCACGCCTACTTCAACCTGGGCGCCTACCTGCTGGCCGACCTGCAGGACCTGCAGTTCGCGGTGCCGGGTCTGGACGGCGCCTCGCGCATTCCGATCGACCTGACCTTCGACATCGGCATCCGCTTGGACACCTCGGTCGGTGTGTTCCAGTTCGGCTTCTCCAACCTGTTGGGGTTCATCCAGCTGTGAGCGCCCGGCCCACGGCACGCTGCAAGCGGTGCGCGACGGCGCTCGCGCTCGGGCTGCTGCTGGCCGCGACGTGCGCGTTCGCACAAGCGCTCGATACGCGTCGCGTAGGCATCCGGTGGCAAGGGGGCGTGCCGCGCATCAGCGTATCGGTCGCCGATCTGGTGGATCAGAGCGCGCGACGGGCGCTGGAGAGCGGCCTGCAGAAGCGCATCATCATGACGGTGCAGGCGTACGAGTCGGGCGCGTCCCACCCGTTCGCCACCACGCGCGTCCAATGTGCGGCGACCTACGACCTCTGGGAGGAGTCGTACATCCTCCGCATTGGGCGCCGCACCGAACGCCACAGCCGCGTGGACGACGTGATCGCCCGCTGCCTCGTCGCACGCGACCTGAGCGTCGGGCGCCCTGGCGACTGGACCAACCACGGACGTCGAGACCTGTACTTCGCGGTGCGCGCCGAGTTCAACCCCATCAGCGCCCAGCGCTGCACGGCGTTGTTGCGTCCCAGCCGGTCGGAGGGGCCCATCGGTCCGATCGTCGTCAACATCGTGCGCCGCGAGATCTGCGCGGCCGAGCGCTCCATCGACTTCCGCTCGCAAGAGGTCACCAGCCCGTGACACGGCTGGAACGCACCCTGCTCGCGGCCCTGCTGGTGGCAGGCCTCTCGCCCCTGCTCGCCGCGACCTTCTTCGGTCGCTCGGCGCTGCGCGACGCCTACTCGAGAGGCGTCAACCCCGTGGTGGAGGAGCAGCTGGCGGCGGCGGTGGAGTCCCACCGCGAGCACATCGTCGCGCTGCGCGAGGCGGCCGACAGCACCGCCGATGCCATCACGCAGCACTGGCAGCTGCACGACGCGCTCCGCAACAACGACCTCGAGGCTGTGCGCCGCTACGCCCAAGCCGCGCTCGGCGCCTACCCGCAGGTCGCGGCCGTGCGCGTCTACCGCGCCGACCTCGACTCCGATGCGGCACCGGGAGGCCTCTCCGACGACGACATCGCGGCGACGGACCTCGACGACCTCGACGACCTCGACGACCCGACGCTGGACGAGACGCTCTCCGACGAGGACGGCGCCCACGACATCGCCCCTCCCGACGACGCCGCGAGCGACGACGGGCCCAGCGCGCCTGATGGCGGGGACGTCGATGACGAAGCAGACGGGCGCACGGCAGACGACGCGCTGGACGCGGCGGACGAGGGCGGGCCTCCACTCGTCGAGGTGAGCATCGCGGCGCGCGCCGATCCGGAGCAGGTGCGCAGCCTGACGCGCGAACGCGTGCTGGACACCATCGAGCCCCCCGCGCGCGTGGTGGTCGTGGTCACAAGCCCGCGCGCGGTCTTCGCGGACTTGCAGCGCGCTGGCGAGGTCACTGGCCTGTATTCGCGCTTGCTGGAGCAGACCGACTATGTGTCGGACGTCTACGTGTGGGTGCTCGCCGCCTACGTCGCGTTCGTCATCGCGCTCGCGCTGCTGGTCTCCATCTGGCTCGCGCGGCGTGTGTCCAAGCGTGTCTTGGCGCTGGCCGACGCCACGGTGCGCGTGGGGCAGGGCGACCTCGCCGTCAGCGTCCCGGACGACGACGACGACGAGATCGGCGAGCTGACCCGCGCCTTCAACCGCATGGTGCAGGACCTGCGCGAGTCGCGGGAGCGTATCGACTACCTGAAGCGCATCTCCGCCTGGCAGGACTTCGCGCGGCGCCTCGCGCACGAGATCAAGAACCCACTCACCCCGATCCAGCTGGCGGCGCAGGAGGTGGCGCAGGCCTACCGTGGTGACGACCCACGCTTCGCGGCGATGCTGGAGGACGCACGCGGCATCATCGAGGAAGAGGTGGCCACGCTGCGTCGGCTGGTCGGGGAGTTCTCGAGCTTCGCGCGGCTGCCGGAGGTAGACCTCGCCGAAGCGGACCTGGTGGAGCTGCTGCGCGACCTGGAGCGCGGCTTCCCGAGCGTGCTGCAGGACGTCTACGGTGAGGCGGCCAGCGCGGAGTCCCGCGTCACGCTGCGCCTCGACGTGCCCGCGTCGCCGGTGCTGGCCAGCGTGGACGCGATGATGCTGAAGCGCTGCCTGGACAACCTCGTGCGCAACGCGGTGGAGGCCATCGCCGGGGAAGCGCGCGCTGGCTCGGGCGCGGTCACGCTGCAGCTCGTACGCGGCACCCATCAGCTCGAGCTGTCCGTCACCGACGACGGACCGGGCATCGAGGCCAACGCACGGACACGTGTGTTCGACCCCTACTTCACCACCAAGTCGAGCGGCACGGGCCTCGGGCTCGCGATCGTGAAGAAGGTCGTGCTGGAGCACCGCGGACGCATCGTGTGCGAGCGAGGCGAGGGCCCGGCGGAGCGACCTGGGACGCGCTTCGTCATCAGCATGCCGCTCGGCTGAGCCCGGGTGCGCAGACCACCGGCTAACCATACGGCCAGGAACGCGTTATACGGCCGTGAGCCCCATGAACGACGACCTCCGCAAGATCGCCCCCTGGCTGCTGGGCATGCTGGCCGTGTCCTTCTTGGCCATGCTGGGCCGCAGCTGGTTCGTCTCGAGCCTGACGGGCGCCGAAGCCCCGGCGCTCGACCTGCCCATCGCGGCAGGGCCGGGCGTGCGGGAGGGAGACCGCGTGTCGCTGGCGAGCCTCCGGGGCCGCGTGGTCGTGCTCGACTTCTGGGCCAGCTGGTGCCAGCCCTGCCGCCGCAGCATCCCCATCCTCAACGACCTCGAGGCCGAGCTCGATGGACAGCCCGTGACGTTCCTCGGCGTCAACGTCGAGCCCGAGATGGGCCCGCGGCGGCTCGAGCAGGTGCACGCGAGCTTGGGCGCACACTTCCCCACGGTGCAAGACCAGACCGGAGACGTGAAGGCGCGCTACGGGGTGAGCGTGCTCCCGACGCTGGTCGTCCTGGACACCGAGGGCGTTGTCCGACATGTAGGGACAGGTGTGCCGAACGGGGACTCCTTGGGCGCCACCATCCGTGGTCTCATCCCTGAATCCTGATTCATCTCCATCGCTTAGCCGACCGCGCGCCACGCTCGTTGACCGGCGTGTCCGAAACGAGTACATTTCGCGACCCGCGCGGCCGATCCGCTCGTATTGGAGAGATTACACCTTGGTCCAGACCCTGCAGGGAACGAGCCTCGAAGAGCGAGTCGCATATCTCGACGAGCTGCGCAAGGCGGCGCCGCCCAGCGTCAACGAAGAGTTCGAGAACAACCTCGACATGCTCTGGATCTACCACGACAGCGCGCTCGAGGGCGTCGTGTACACCCAGGACGAGCTCAAGTCGGCCATCCTGGACCAGGTCATGAGCGACTCGTCGTTGATCCCGGTCTACGACGAGATCCGCCACCACCGCGCGGCCATCCAGACCATCCGGCAGCTGGCCCAGAAAAAGAAGCTCACGGTCGACCTGGACCTCATCAAGGGCCTCTTCGCCCAGCTGGCGCCCGAGGAGATCGAGGGCAAGGCACCGCCGAAGTACCGCAAGGACATGCCCCTGCACCGGCTGTACTTCCACGAGATCGCCACGCCGGACAAGATCGCGGGCCAGATGAAGGCGCTGGTCCAGTGGGTGAACGACCCGGACACCAAGCGCAGCACGCACATCGTGCGCCTGGCCGCCCGCACCCACTACTCGCTGCTGCAGACGTACCCCTTCCCCAAGCACAGCGGCAAGGTGGCGCGCTTGATCCTGAACGTGATGCTGATGGACGTGGGCTACCCGCCGGTGATCATCCACGCCACGGAGCGCCAGCGCTACTACGAGGCGCTCAAGCAGGGCGAAGACCGCACCGCCGCGCTCATCAACGAGGCCCTCGTGGCCAGCGTGGAGAGCACCATCTCGTTCTACGAGCGGCTCGCGGAGGGCTAGTGCGCGGCGGGTTCTACGCCATCGTGGATCCGGCGCACTGTGGCGGGCGGAACCCGGTGGACGTGGCCGAGCAGGTGCTGGCCGGTGGGGCCGAGATGCTGCAGCTGCGCATGAAGCGGGGCACGGACCGGGAGCGGGCCGCGCTCGCGAGGGCCTTGCGGGCGCGGGCGCGGGCGGCGGCGGTGCCGTTCATCGTGAACGACCGGGCCGACCTGGCGCTGCTGGTCGACGCGGACGGACTGCACCTGGGTCAGGACGACCTGAGCGTGGCAGACGCGCGGGTGCTGCTCGGCGCACGCCAGCTGGGGGTCAGCACGCACGACGCGGAGCAGGCACGCCAGGCGGTGCGCGACGGGGCCGACGTGATCGGCTTCGGGCCGGTGTTCGACACGCAGACCAAGGAGCGCCCCGACCCGACGGTGGGGCTCGCCGCGCTGGCCGAGGTGTGTCGCTCCTCGCCCGTCCCCGTGGTCGCCATCGGCGGGCTGACCCCCGCCCGCGCGCGTGAGGCCTACGCGGTGGGCGCCACCTGGGTGGCGGCCATCTCGGCGGTGTGCGAGGCGCCCGACGTGGTGGTGGCCGCGCGCGCGTTCGCTGCGCCACCGGACACGGTGCCGGTCCCGCGCGGGGAGCCCGCGTGATCCTCGAGCTAGGGCTGGCCCTGGGCGCCGGCGCCGCCCTGTGGGCCTACCGCCGCCGACGCGCAGCGAAGGCCGGTGTCGCCCCCGCTGCGGCTCCGGACGGCTCCCCCGACGACCCAGCGCCCAAGCCGATGGTGCGCAAGCCGGGGCTGAACCTGTCCGACGTGATCCTCTACGTGGACACCGAGCTGTGGCTGGCGGGCTGCCTGCACCTGGACGACGGCGCCGACGTCCTGCGCCTGTTCGCCGCGCCCGGCGGCAAGCGCGCAACCCACGTGGCCCAGCTGGACCGCAGCGGCGAGGACCTGGCCATGCTCAACCCGTGCGCCGACGTGCCCGCGGGCCGCGTCCCAGACGAACTCCAGCTGGGCGGCGCCCGCCTCCGGCTGCGCAAGCGCGGCCGGGCGAACGTGCGTGCCGAGGGGGAGTCGCTGCCCGACCACCGACCGCAGGTGGACTACGTCCTCTTGGGCGACCCGTCCGGGCGCCTGTTGCTGGTGCTGGACTTCGTCGGGGGGGAGCGCCTGGCCCTGCTGGGCGAGCGCGTGCCGAGCGGCATGTTGGACCTGCTCCCGGGCGGCTGAGCACCGCCTGACGCGCACTCGCCGCGTCTCGGGCGGGTCACCCTATCCGCGCGGCGGCCGTCGGCGACGGCTCGAGAAGGGTCACGGTAACGGCGCGGCGGCCCTCGGCGAGGCTCGGAAGGGTCACGGTATCAGCGCGGCCGCCCACGCAGGGAGGGGGTCGACGTGTCGCTCGACGGCCCCGGCGCGGACCGTGAGCACCGGGCGAAACGGGTCGGACAGCGAGCTGTTGTCCAGCACGCGCACCTGATCGCAGAGCGGCAGGGCGTCCCTCACGTGGGCGAGCACCCTCGGGATACGCGCCGTGACCTTGTCGTCGGGCACCGCGTGCCCTCCTTCACTCACGCGCTGGCTCACGCGCGCTTGGTTGAGCGCCACGGTGCTCACGTGCACGAGCACCAGGACCACCTCGTACCCGAGCGACTTCGCGTGGGCGACGAAGTCGACCTTCGAAGGATGCGAGAAGACGGTCTCGAAGCAGAAGCTCCGTCCCTCGCGCACGAGCTGGAGGCGCAGCTCCTCGGCGACCCGTGCGGCGTCGTAGCTGCGGGCCTCCGGGGCGTCCGGAAAGAGCTGGCGCGCGACGTCGTCGGCGTTGACGAACGGCAACCCGAGGGACGCGAGGCGAGTTCTGTAGAAGGTGCTCTTGCCTGCGCCGTTGCCCCCCACCAGCAGCCAGAGCTGCTTGCGGCCCTCATGCGTCACTCGGCGCCGCGCTCGTCAACGGGCACGAACGCGCCGTCCTGGAAGCGCCCGACGAGGATGGTTCCGTCGGGTCGATGTTGCTCGAGCAGCCCGGGGTGGGCGCGCGACGCCTGGTAGCGCAGTGTGCTGGTGGTCACCGTCCGAGCGAGCTCGCCCGTCTCTCGGTCGCGCTCCAACGCATCGAACACGGCCTCTGGGTCGAGGGCCTGGGCCTCCGTCGGCTCGACACGCAGCCGGACCAGGCCGGCCTGGACGGCCAGCAGCGTGTCGGGGGAGAGCACCTGGCTGACGGCGCGGCCGAGGCTCGCCCAATACTCGACCTGCTCAGCCGCGCTGCGGTGGTGCAGCGCACCCGCCGTCGCGGCGGCGCTCATGAGGTCGGCCTGGAGCCGCAAGGGGGAGGATGCCTTGGCCATGAGGCATGTGTAGCAATCTGCTACACCAATGGGCAACACGCTACGGGCGGGCTGCGTGGAACCCCCTTCGACAGACGCCTGCACAACCGACGCATCCCGGCGCCGATACCCCGGCATGCGCCACGTCGTCTCGCCTTCCACCCACGTCATCGCAACGTCGACCTCTCCGGGCCGAGCGAGGTGTGCCTCATGCGACCGGGTTCGGGAGGGAGCGCCGAGCGGTCACCGGGTTCGAGACGCTGTCCCCGCCGTTCGAGGAGCGTCACGTGCAGTCCGGGTCTTGCTCCTGCTCTGCGCCCTGCTCGCGAGCCTGAGCGGGGGGTGTGCAGGAGGGCTGCCACCCGTGGCCGTCGCCGCCCAGCGACACAACGACGCGGGCACGGTGCTGCTCGCGGAGGGACACCTGGACGACGCCGAAGCCCGCTTCCGCCTGGCCCTCGAGTACCACCCGCACTTCGCCGAGGCCCACCTCAACCTGGCGCTGGTGCTGCTGGCGCGTGGGCGGCTGGACGAAGCGGGCGCACACCTGGGCACGGCGGTGGAGCTCGACGAGGACTACGCCGAGGCGCACGGCAACCTGGGCGTGTACTACCTGCTGACGGGGAATGCCGGCCAGGCGGAGCGCAGCTTCGTGGCGGCGCTCGCCATCGACCCCGGGCTGCGCGAGCCACGCCTGAACCTGGCCGAGCTGTGGGTGGCCCAAGAGCGCTTCCGCGAGGCGCGGGCGCAGCTGCTGCGGCTGGTGCAGGTGGCGCCCGAGGACCTCGGCGCGCACGCCTGGCTGGCCTACTGCGACCTGCGCCTGGGGCGCGACGCAGACGCGCTGGACAGGGCGGACAAGGTGCTCACGCGTGATCCCACGCAGCCCGTAGCGCACCTCGTGTTTGCGCAGGATGCGCTCACGCGCGGCGACTGGGAGGCCACGCGCGCGCACGCCGAGCTGGCGCTCGAGCACCCGCCCACACGCGAGGCGGCGCTCGCCACGCTGGCCGCCATGGCGCTGGTGACGCACGACCTGCCCACGGCGAGCACGCTGACCAACGCGCTGCTGGCACAGAACCCGAGCTCGCGCGTGGGGCACTGGCTGGCCGACGAGGTGGCCAGGCAGTCGGCGCCGCAGCCAGTCGCGGCCCCTGGCGCGCCCGCAAGATAGGCGGGTGGGTGCTCCCCAACGCCGGCCGCCCCAGCGTTCGTGCGGTGGGCCGTGAAGCGCAGCTTCTGTCCCCGTGAACTTGATCCCAATCCACGTGCCCGGATACCCTCGCCTTTCGGCCGCACCTGCGCCCTGGAGCCCGCGACGCACATGGATGATCTCCTCAAGAACAAGCAATTCCCCATCGCGGCGATCCTCGTGATCGTGGGCGGCGCCATCGCGGCGTTCGCCCCTGCCCCCTGGGGGGCGGTCGCGGCGGTGGTCTGTGGCCTGCTGGCGCTCTTCCTGCTGCAGGGCGGTGCCGCGAGCGGCATGGACGCCGAGCTCTTCTCCGACGCGGCCGAGCGCATGCTGGAAGGCGAGCGCCCCAAGCTCCCCAAGGGCTCGCCCCCCGAGCTGAAGCCGGTGTTCGACAGCTTCGCCGAGATCGCCACCGCGCTGAGCGCACGCGAGCGCAAGGCCACCGAGACCCAGGCCGAGCTGGCCCAGGCGCAGGCCTCGGCCGAGTCCCTGCGCAACGAGCTCAAGGCGCTGCAAGGAGACCTCGCCAACGCACGCTCCGAGACCAGCGCTGCCCGCGCCGAGGCCGACCGCGTGTCAGCCGCCTCTGCCGCCGCCGCTGGCAACGCCGCCGGCGCCCACGAGCGCCTGTCCAAGACGCTGCGCGAGCTGGGCCAGGCCGAGGAGGCCATCACCCACAATGTGGAAGAGCTCTCGAGCGGCCTCGGCGAGCAGATGGCGGCCGTGGAGCAGACCACCAGCTCCATGAAGGAGATGACGGTCTCGTTGGGCGAGATCGCCCAGCACGTCGAGACCCTCGCGTCCTCGGCCGAGGAGAGCTCCTCCAGCATCCTCGAGATGACCGCCACCAACGACGAGGTCGCCGAGAACATGGCCAACCTCGCGTCCAGCGTGCGCGAGACCGTCTCCTCCATCGAGGAGATGGCCTACTCCATCAAGGAAGTGGCGCGCAACGTCGACGCCCTCTCGCTCACCGCCGAAGAGACGTCCTCCTCGATGAACGAGATGGACGTGTCCATCGACCAGGTGCAGAGCAACGCCAACGAGACGGCGCGCCTGTCCGAAGAGGTGGCCGGCGACGCCGAGAAGGGCGCCGAGTCCATCCTCAAGATCATCACCGAGATCAACCGCATCAAAGAGACCTCCTCCGAGGCCGTGGCCGTCATCTCGAACCTGGGCAGCCGCATCGAGGCCATCGGCGACATCCTCAACGTCATCGACGACGTGGCCGAGCAGACCAACCTCCTGGCCCTGAACGCCGCCATCATCGCGGCCCAGGCGGGCGAGCACGGCAAGGGCTTCGCGGTCGTCGCCGACGAGATCAAGGACCTGGCCGAGCGCGCTGGCGCGTCGACCAAGGAGATCGCCGAGCTGATCAAGACCATCCAGGCCGAGTCGAAGAACGCCATCGTAGCCGTGGAGCGCGGCGCCAACACCGTCGACCGTGGCGTCACGGTGTCCGCCGAAGCGGAGCGCGCGCTCAAGAAGATCCTCGAGTCCTCGCAGAAGAGCACGGCCATGGTGCGCGCCATCGCGCGCGCTACGGTCGAGCAGGCCAAGGGCAGCAAGCAGGTCACCGACGCCATCGGCCGCATCGCCGAGACGGTGCAGCAGATCGCGGCCGCCACGGCCGAGCAGGCGCGCGGCTCCGAGCTCATCATGAAGAGCGCCGAGAAGATGCGCCTCATCACGCAACACGTGGAGCGCAGCTCGCAGGAGCAGGCGCGCGGCGGGCGGCAGATCAGCCAGGCCATCGAAAGCATCTCGACCATGGTCAACCACCTGCACCAGAGCCACCGCGCGCAGGCCAAGGGCAGCGAGCAGACGCTGCAGGCGGCCACGCGCATCCAGGAGCTCACGCGCGAGTACGACCGGCACGTGCGCGGCATGAGCCAGGCCGCCGTGGCCCTGCGCCGCCTGCGCGAGGGCAGCTGAACCACGACGAAGGCCGCGCCCGCGGGCTGCGCTCGCGCACAGGCGCTCGGCATGCGATAGAGACGTCCTAGATGTTCGGTATCGGCGGCGGCGAGATGGTCATCATCTTCCTCGTGCTCCTCTTCGCGGTGGGGCCCGACAAGATGCCTACGTTTGCGCGCGCCATCACCAAGGGCATCCGCCAGTTCCGCGCCACCACCGCGGACCTGCGCAAGCAGGTGGGCATCGACGCCATCCTGGGCGAGGAGGACATCCGCGACCCCCTCGGCATGAAGAAGATCAAGGCCGACCTGACCAAGCCCCTCTCGGACATCCGAGACGCGGGCATGGGGCTCAAGACCGAGGTGGCCCAGGTGGGCGCGAGCATGACCAAGCCGGGCGTGACGAGCGCGGCCGCCGGGGCCGTCGCGAACGCCGCGGTGAGCGAGGGTGAGCCCGTGCGCATCATGACCGAGCCCGAGCTGGCCCGAGAGCAACCCGCGCTGGGGGTGGACGTGGCCCACGCCAGCACCCGCGCCGTGACGGTGGACCCGCAGGCATGAGCGACGACGCCGCCGCCATCAAGGCCGCGAAGGAAGCCGAAGCCATCCGGGCCGCCAAGATCGCCGCGGCAAAGAAGCCCGTGCAGCCCACGGAGGCGCAACCGCGCCCCGAGGACGACCTCGAGATGGGCTTCTTCGAGCACGTGGGCGAGCTGCGCACGCGGCTCGTGCGCGCGGTGGTGGGCGCCATCCCGACCATCTTCCTGGCCTGGGTGTGGAAGCAAGAGATCCTGGAGCTGCTGCTGCGCCCGTGGATCGAGGCCTGGGAGCGGCTGGGCCTGGGCCGGCCCACCATCCACTTCTCGGGCCCCGTCGACATGTTCGTCATCTACTTGAAGAACAGCGTCATCGCGGGGCTCATCTTGGCCTCGCCGTGGGTGTTCTGGCAGGTGTGGGGCTTCATCTCGCCCGGCCTGTATCGCCGCGAGCGGCGCATGGCCATCCCCTTCGTGCTGGCCTCCACGCTGTTCTTCGTGGGCGGCGTGGCGTTTGGCTACGTGGTGGTCTTCCCCGAGGGCTTCCGCACCTTCCTCGAGTACGCGGAGCAGCTGCCGAGCGACGAGATCCAGATCGTCCCGACGGTCATGATCACCGAGTACATGAGCTTCAGCACCAAGCTGCTGCTCGGGTTCGGCGTGGTCTTCGAGGTGCCGGTGGTGGTGTCGTTCCTGGCGGCCGTCGAGCTGGTGAACTGGCGCGGGCTGCTGGCCTTCGGGCGCTGGTGGCTGCTGGTGGCCGCGATCATCGCCGCGTTCCTCACGCCCCCCGACGTGGTCTCCCAGCTGATGATGCTCATCCCGCTGGTGGTGCTCTACTTCGTCGCGGTGTTCATCGCGTTCTTGATCGAGAAGTCTCGCGGCAAGCGCAAGGCCGAAGACGACAAGGCCGCGACCGACGAGGGCTACGAGCGCTGAGGGCGAAGGGCGCGCGCGTACGCGAGGACCGCGCCGACGCCTGAGGCGCTCGTCACGGGCCCATGGCGCGTGCACGCGTCCGCGGGTGGCCCGAACGGACCAGAAATGCGCCCGTGGTGTCATGGTCGCGGCGCGCGCGTGTCGATAGCGTGATGGCTCCCGAACCCCGGAGCCCCCATGCCCAGCCTCGTCGCACACGCCGTCAAGCTCACGGCGCGCCTCACCATCAAGCACGACCCCGTCTCGGCCGACGCGTTGGTGAAGCACCTGCGGGTACACATGAACAAGCCGCCACTCCCCACGGTCATGCCGCGCGGCGTACGCTTGGACCGCGTGCGCGAGGCCCCCGTGCGCTACGAGCGGCTGACCGTGAAGCGGCCGCGGCAGGCCCTGCTCTACCTGCACGGCGGGGGCTACGTGTGCGGCAAGACGCGCACCTACCACAACCTGTGCAGCCGCCTGGCCAAGCAGCTCGACGCGGAGGTGTGGCTGCCCGACTACCGCCTCGCCCCCGAGCACCCGTTCCCGGCGGCCATCGAGGACGCCACCGCCACCTTCGAGCGCATGCTCGAGGCGGGCTTCACACCCGAGCAGATCACCATCGCGGGCGACTCGGCGGGTGGAGGGCTCGCGTTGGGCACGCTGATGTCGCTGCGCGACCGGCGGCGTCCGCTGCCGCGCTGCGCCGTCCTGCTGTCGCCGCTCACCGACCTGCGCCTGGTACACGAGAGCGTCACCGAGAACGACGCCACCGACTGGATGCTGGGCACGAGCATGCTCGCCATGGGACACGGCCTGTACACGCGCACGCCCGAGGACACGCTGCACCCCTACGCCTCCCCCGCGCTCGGCGACTTCCACGGGCTGCCGCCGCTCTACATCACCGTGTGTGAGCAGGAGTGCCTGCGCGACGACGCCTACGCGGTGGCGAAGGCGGCGCGACGCGCGCGGGTGTCCGTGACGCTGCGCGCGCGCCCCGACCTGCTGCACGTGTGGCCCATCCTGGTGCCCGTCATGCCCGAGGCACGGGAAGACCTCGCGCGCATCGCGCAGTTCATCCGCAGCACGGAGACGAGCGCGGCGCGCACCTCGACCACCACCCGAGCGCGCGGGACGGCGACGGTCACTGCACGCGACAGCGCTGATTGACGCAGCGGGCCATGGGCTCCGTCGGGCAGAGCGACGTGGACGTGCACGAGAGCGTGCGCTCGGCACACAGCTGCGCCGCGAGCACCGCGAGGGCCTCGGACCACAGGGCCTCGGACGTGGCCGCGATCGCGGTATCGCACCCCCTGATCTCGACCTCCTCCCCCGTGACGGGCTTGCAGTCCACCGACGTCGCGACCAGGACACAGTCCTCGTCGGCGTCACAGGTCAGCAGCGACGCCGCGACCCCGTCCTGCGCTTGGTGCCACGCGAGGTCCAGCTGCGAGCAGGAGAGCGCATCCGCCCCTTCGAAGGGGTTCGTGTCCGCGTCGGGCGCACTCGTATCCAGACCGGACGCGTCGCTCGCAGCGGCGTCGCTCGCGGCGTCGGGGTTGGCCAACGAGCTCGAGCCACCGCAACCCGAACAACCGCTCGCGACGACACAACACGCCATCCACATGGCGCACAGCGCGATCCTCGAGCCCCTCCATGGGTGCACCATCATGGCGGACACGATAGCGCATCGTGCGCCGTCGTCACGCGCGTTGCGCTACGCTCGCCGCCGTGTCGAACGCTGCCCCCCACCCCGCGACGCCGCCTCGCGACCCAGCGCCCCCGGTCCGTGAGCTGATCGCGCGGCTCGAGCTCAGGCCGCACCCGGAGGGCGGGTACTTCCGAGAGACCTATCGCGACGGGCAGGAGCTGACCGTGCAGCGCCGAGGTGGGACGGTCACGCGGAGCGCGAGCACCGCCATCTACTACTTGCTGGAGCAGGGGGACATGAGCGCGCTGCACCGCATCGCGAGCGACGAGGTGTGGCACCACTACGCCGGTGGCCCGCTCACGGTGCACGTGCTGTACCCGCCGGAGGGAGACCGCGGCCCGCGCCACGAAGCGCTGCGGCTGGGCATGGACTTGGCCGCAGGCGAGCGACCGCAGGCGGTGGTGCCCAAGGGCGCGTGGTTCGGTGCGCGGCTGGAGGGCCCCGAGACGTTCGCGCTGGTGGGCTGCACCGTGGCCCCGGGCTTCGACTTCGCCGACTTCGAGATGGGTGAGCGCGAGGCCTTGCGGGACGCGTTCCCGGAGCACGCCGCCCTCGTCCAGACGCTCACGCGGGCCGAGTAACCGACGGGAGACGCGTGCGCGCCGCCTGCTCCGGTGGACGCCCCCGCGGGCGCCGAGTATCGTCCGCAGCTCATGCAACAACGGTCAGTCGCAGGGGTTCGCGGCGGACAACGGTGGGACCGGGTCCGGCGTCCGCTCTGGGCGTTGTGTCCTAGCGCCCTCTGGCTGATCACCCTGTGGGCCGTGCCCGCGCGCGGCGAGCCCAGCGCCCCGCCGCCGCCCGACGAGCCGTTCACCTGGACCGCGCCACCGGGGTGCCCGACACTGACGGACGTGCAGCCCATCCTCGACGCCGTCGTCGCGGACGACCTGCGCGAGACCATGCGCGACACCCAGGTGAGCGTCGTGATCGAACCCGCCGGGGATGCCTACCGGGCCACCGTGACGGTCACGCGCGAGGGCTACGCGGGGGAGCGTGTGGTCGATGGGGCGCGGTGCGCCGAAGTGGCGCGCTCCGCCCTGATCGTCGTCAGCGTCGCGCTCGCGGACGCGCAGGTGGCGGTGGTCGACGAGGGGGCCCCTCGGCCGCACCAAGGCACGCAACCACCCCCGTCACAGGACCCGGCTACCCGCGTCGAGCCCGCTCACGCGAGCGAGACGTCGCCGCCTGGCTGGGCGGTCACGCTCGACCTGGGGGTCATCTCGGGCATGGGGGACACCCCGCTCGTGCCGCACGTGGCGACTGGGTTCCTGTTCGCGAGGCACGCGTGGCTGATGGCCGGCGCGCGTGTGAGCACCGCACCCTACGTCCCCGTCCGCCACGCGGGGGAGCGGGTCGCGCGAGCCGCCACCGTCACGCTCGCGCCCGTGCTGTGTGCCCTCCCACGCGTGGGAGAGACCGCGCGCATGGGCATCTGTGCGGGACTCGAGGTGGGCGCGTTGCTGTCGCACGGCATCGGGCTGGACACGAACCTGAAGCGTGTACGCGCGTACGGCAGCGTGCGCCTTTCGCCCACGTTCACGGTCGGCGCGCGCACTGGCCTGCGGTGCAGCCTGGACGCCGAGCTGCGGATCACGCGGCCCGTATTCGCGGTCGAGGGCCTGGGGCCCGTCGGCCGCGTCCGCGACGTGGGTGTCGGTGCGACCTGCGGCATTTTATTTTTCCCCCGGTAACGAACGGCACCTTTGATGGACACTGACCCAGAGAGTGACCCGTCCCGCCGCCCACCCCCGGACTTCGACGCGCTGCGCTTCGACGCCGTGTACCGGGACACGTCCGCCTTCGTCCTGCGCTCCCTGCGCCGCCTCGTCTCCGAAGACGCCGTGGACGACGCGTTTCAGGACGTCTATCTGGTGGTCGCGCGACGGCTGGGTGAGTTCGAGGGGCGCGCGAAGCTCACCACCTGGGTCTACGGCATCGTCCTGCGCGTGGCCGCAGATCACCGCCGCGCCGAGGCCCGCCGCTCGCGACGTCTCTCGGCCGTCGCCCGCGAGCCCCAGCCCGAGCCACAGCACTCGCCGGAGCAAGCGGCGCGCGCCGCACAGGGACGCCGCCTGCTACACCGCATCCTCGACGCCATGGAAGACCCGCTGCGCGAGGTCTTCGTGCTGGTCGAGCTGGAGCAGGTCCCCGGGCCCGAGGTCGCGGCCCTGCTGGAGCTCAACCCCAACACGATGCACAGCCGGCTGCGGAGCGCCCGAGCGCGCTTCGAGGAGCTACGCATCCAGCTCACGGGAGGAGACGCATGACCGAGCTCTCCGATGAGTCCCGGGCGCTGCTCGACCTCGAGGCAGGGCTGGACGAGCCTACCGGGGACGAGCTGGACGCACGCCGACTGGCCGTGTTCGCCGCGCTGGGCGTGCCGGCGCCGACCATCCCTGGACCGAGCGCCCCGAACGCAGGCGAAACGGCCTCGGTCCCCAACCCCGAACCCACGCCGACCACCAGCGCTGGGGCACCCACGGGCATGTCGGTGGGCCTCAAGCTCGCCCTGGGTCTGGTCACCGCAGCCGTCTTGGGGACGCTCGGCGTACTGGTGGTGGGTGACCCTGCGCCCGACGACCTCGGCGGCCCAGCGACCAGCGTCGGGGACGTCCCCCTCATGCCGCCTCCCGAGGCGGGGCCGATGGACGCCGGAGAAGGTGCGAACGACGTCGTGGAGCCACCGACCGCGCCTGCGGACCCCTCGCCCTTGGAGCCCGCCGCGCCTGCGGTGGACGTGCCCGTCGTCCCCGCGCCGCGCCCGCGTCCACGTGACGCCGAGGGCTCCAACGCACCCGCGGAGGCCACAAGCACCGGCACATCCGAGCCCGCTCCGCCGGCGGTGGCCGACCCCACCCCGACCGAACCTGCACCAGGCGACCCGCTCTCCGAGGAGTCCATGCTGGTGGCGGCGGGCTCGGCGCAGCTGCGTGCGGGCCACGCGACCGAAGCGCTCTCCTTGTTCGAGCGGGCCCTCGCGCGACACCCCAGCGGCGCGCTGCGCGTAGAAGCCTTGGCCGGTCGCGCGCTCGCGCTCTGTCGGGCGGGGCGCATGGAGGCCGGGCAGCGCGAGGCCGAGCGCTTCCTCGCCAGTTACCCGCGGTCCCCGAGCGCCCCCCGCATCCGCAGCGCATGTCGGGTGGAGCCGTGACGACCACCCCCTTCACCCTCACCATCCGATGGACCGTGTGCCTCGCTGCGGCGTGCCTCGCGCTCCCCGCCTGCGACCAGCTGGTCGTGGTGGGGCGCGTGGAGAGTGATGCCGGAGAGGACGCGAGCCCCGACGACGGCGTGGACGGCGCGACCGATGGCGGAGAGGACGGCGGCGACGACCACGGCGTGGACGGCGGCACGACCTGCCAGGAGGCCCTGGTGGCCGACAGCTTGGCCGTGGGCACCTACCACGTGTGCGCCCGGCGCGGCGGGGCCGTCTGGTGCTGGGGCGGCGGTCAGTCCGGGCAGCTCTGCAACGGGGACACCCCCGAGAGCGCGCTCCCCGGTCCGCCCGTGGGCGTGGACACCTACCGGGAGGTGTACGTCGGGGGCTTGAACACGTGCCTCTCGCGAGTGGACGGCGCGCTGCTCTGCTGCGGCAACAACTTCTCGGGCGCGCTGGCCGACGGAACCTCCCAGAACCAGAGCCGGCCGCAGGCCGTGACGAGCGACGTCGAAGACGTCGTGATCGGCTTCAGCAACGTGTACGCCACGGACGGCGACGGCGACCTCTTCGCGTGGGGTGACAACGAGTACGGTCAGCTCGGGCTCGGCCCGGCGACCGCGGGCGAGGCGGTGCGCACCATCATGGCCGTCTCGGGGGTGAGCTTCGCACAGGTGTCCGCCAACACGCACCACGCGTGCGGTGTCACGTCCGGGGGTGAGCTGCGCTGCGCGGGTGCCAACGACGGGGGTGAGCTAGGCATCCCGCTGAGCCCTGGCGTCGACGTCTTCACGGTCGTGCCCGCCGCCGTGTCGTTCCGCAGCGTGAGCGCCGGCCGCCGACTCGGGTGCGCCATCAGCACAGGGAACCAACTGTACTGCTGGGGCACGAACGAGCCCACCATGGTCACCGGGGTCACCGGCTTCGTCGAGATGCCGACGCGCGTCGGCACGCTGAACGACTACGAGAGCGTGAGCGTGGGCTTCGACCACCTGTGTGTGCTGCGCGACGGAGGACGCCTGTTCTGCTGGGGCAGCGGCGAGAACGGGAAGCTCGGCTACGACGCGGTGACCCGCGACACCCCGACCGAAGTGACGCCGGGCGTGGCCTATCGTGTCGTTCGGGCGGGTCCCGACTTCACCTGCGCCATCCGCGCCACGGACGACGTGGTCGTGTGCTTCGGCGACGACTCGGTGGGCCAGACGGCCGGCTCCGGGGGCGGTGCGACGCCGCGACCCGTGTGCCTCACCCCCTGAGCGCAGCTGGGAGCCTGGACGTCGTCTCTCCTCGGGGACCGCGCGCTCGGCGCGCCGGTGGCGTCCCACAGAGGTGCGGGCGACGAGAAACACAACGAACGAGTCAGGAAATCGCCGCCACCGCCACGGATCCTGCGGCTCGTGGCCACGCATGGGTCAACCCCCGAAAGCCGGTGACCCGCCATGCAGCCTCGTCCGCGTCCCCTGACACGTCCCCGCCCTCGCACCCTCGTCTCGGCCGCCAGCCTCGCGTTCGCCATCTCCTTCATGACCACGCTCGACGCGTCGGCGCAGCCCACGGGACCACATCCGCGCGCGCTGTGGAGCGCGGAGGCCGTGGCCACCTGGCAAGCGCAAGCCAACGACCCCTCCTCGGCCGCCGCGCGCTCGGTGGCGCGCTGTGACGACGCCATCGCCCGCCCTTCGGACTATGCCGACGGCCAATACCAGGGCTTCCGCTGGGTCGAGGCCTTGAGCGCTTGCCTGGTCGCGCGGGCCATCACGGGGTCGGACGCCCACACCGACGCCGCCAAGCTCTACCTCAACGCGTTGCTCGACGACCTCGGCACCATCGGCGACGGCGAGGGCCCAGGCTACAACGACGGGGTCGGGATCGTCTCACAAGACACCGGCTACTCCATGCGCACGCACGGCGTGTTCGCCGCGCTCGGCTACGACTGGCTGCACGACGCGCTGTCCAACGCCGAGCGTCAGAAGGCACGCACCCGCTTCGCCCAGTGGGTCGCCTTCCACCAGCAGCCCACCACCTATCAGCGCGCACAGCCAGGCGCGAACTACCACGCGGGGCACCTGCTGGCCCTGACACTCATCGCGATCGGCCACGCGGACGAGATGAACGCGGCCGACGCGGGCAGCGGCACGGCCCTCTACGACTACGTCGTGGACGAGATGTGGGGCGAAGTGATGGCGGAAGGGGTCGCCCCACGGGGCCCCCTGGGAGGTGGCGACTGGCTCGAGGGGTGGCAGTACGGGCCCCTCAGCGTGGCGTCGTACGCGCTCGCGGCGCGCGCCATGGCGGAGCAGGGCGAGTCCCTGCCGTTCATGCCCACGTACCTGGCCGAGGTGTTGCAGCGCTACGTGCACGGCCTCACACCCGACGACCGCTGGTTCGTGGGAGGGGACACCGGTGAGGACACGCCCTACCTCGCGCCGAGCGCCCTCGTGCTGAACGGCATCATCGCGGGCTTCGTGGCCGACGAGGTACGGGCCGAAGCCCGCGGCGAGCTCGCCCGGCTGGACCTCCCGGCCGCGCGCGACTTCATGCTGTTCTACGAGGCGCTCGCGTCCGCGCAGCCTGGTAGCCCGACGCCCATCGACCGGAGCACGCTGCCCACGGGCTACCTCGCCCCGGGTGCGGGCAACTACTACGCCCGCACCGCGCACGACGCGAGCGCCACGTGGATGGTGAGCCAATGCCGCGGGAGCATCGTCGACCACCAGCACCAGAACGCGGGCAACCTGGTCATCACGCGCGGCGCCGACGACCTGTTGGTCGACCCTGGCCCGTATGGCTCGCTCTCGACGCTGACCGGCAACGCGCCGACCATGTCGCAGCCGCACTTCAACGACAACTACCGACCCAGCCAGGGCGCGTTCGGCGAGTGGTGGGGGGGCGATCAGGTGCCAGCCGAGGAAGCCACGCGGCTGCTCTTCGCGCGCTCGACCGCGTCGGGCGTCCACGCCACACGCTGCGACTACACGGGCCAGTTTCGCTTCCGCGACGTCCCCTCGCCCATCCTCGACGCCAGCGTGCGCGACATCGTGATGCTGCCGGGCGACGCGGGCGCGACCACGCTGGTGGTGGACCGGATCCACACGACCGCCGCCTACGCCGCCGACCCGAACCCCCTGCTGCTGCGCTTCCGCGCGCTGAACACCTGGAGCGAGAACGGGGGCACGGCGACCACCACCGAGGGCAGCTCCACGTTGCGCGTGCGCAGGGTGCTCGGGGACGGCACCACCGCGGTCGAGAGCGTGCCCGTGGAGTCCTGCAGCGGCGACCGAGGCGCCTGTCGTGCGGGCCGCTTCGCCAGCTCCGAGCTGCGCGTTTCGGTCGCGGGTCCGCAGCCCTTCGTGGTGCACGCGCTCGACGCCGACCCCACGGAGGGCACGCCAGCCGCGATCGACACCACGTCGGACGGGGCGCTGCGGGTCCTGCAGATCGCACGGGACACGCGCCCCTACGTCGTGGCGCTGACCACGGACGGCGCCGTCGTGCCGACCTACGTCGCGCCCTCCACCCCGAGCACACACGTGGTCCTGAACCCACCGGTGGGCGCGCGGGTGCGCGTGGTGGGATCGCTGGCGGGCGACACGTGCACGTTCACCCTGACGCCCAACGCCGAGGGCTTCGCGTCGCCCCCCCTCGTGTTCGCCGCAGACGGCGACTGCGCCGTCACCGAGGACTCGGACCAACCACCGCGAGGTACGCCGCCACCCCCGCCTCCGCCGCCGCTCACCGACGGAGGCGTCGGCGGTCCCGGGGGCGATGACCACGGTGGTGGCTGCGGCTGCGCGATCGCGAGCCGCCACCCAGGTGACGCGGCCTGGCTCGTGGCGTTGACGCTGCTCGGCGCGACGCGTCGGAGGGGGCGCAAATAAATTCGGACGGGCGGCACGAACACGCGGACGTTCGGCCACCTACTTCGCAATGACGCCAGCCCGTTCGGCTGGCTAGCGAAGGAACCGCACGTGAACCACACATCCGTCGTCTGTCATCCGCATGGCCGTTGCGCCTCGAACACCACCTCGTCGCAGGCCGCGTGGCTACACCCCGCCCTGCTCGGGCTCGCGCTGCTCACGCTCGGAGGGGCGGCGAGCCGCGCGAGCGCGCAGGGCTCCGTGAACTTCGGGCTCGGCATGGGGCTGCGGCTCGAGAACTCCACCAACCACGACGGGGACGAGGCGCTGGGGCAGGCACGGCTGATCGTGAACGCGTACCTGGACAGCAACGTTCGTGGGCCCTACCTGCTGAGCCTCGAGCAGGGGACCACCGTGCTGGCGACGGGCACGTGTGACGCGGGTTCCGTCGTGTACTCGGGCGAAGAGCAAGAGGGCACGCGGTTCCTGCGCGAGTGCTCGACCGCCAACGTCGCCACCGCGTCGATCCGCACGAACGCGCCCGTGACCGTGGTCATCGCCACCGTCAACGAAGCGACCGACGCGCGCACCGAGGTGTACCGCGGCGAGTTTCCGGTGTTCGCGTCGTGGTGGTGGGACCGCAACGACGGTGACCGCCCCATCCACATCGAGCACCGCGGTCTACGCCTGGACTCGTTCTTCGGCGCGGGCTTCGTGCGTCAGTACATCGCCGACCAGCTGCGCTTCTCCTACGTGGACTCGGCGGGCGCGGGAGATCAGCTGAGTGACATGTCGTTCCGCTGTCGCGTCGGCGAGGGCGAGTGGCGCGTGTACGCCGGGTCGCTGTGGAGCCAGTTCGAGCAGAACGTGCGCAACCGCGTGTGGTTGGACGGAACGGTTCACGAGGACGGCCTCGAGACGCTGATCACGCGCTTCTACAGCTTCGACACGCGCTCCATGCCCATCGCCGTGCAGGGCTCGAACGTGCGGCCCTCGGCGGGCAGCTCGATGGACGGCACGTGGTCGTGCGAGCTGCGCTCTGGCTCGGCCGGCGCGCGGGTGGTGGCGCGTGAGTTCCGCTTCGAGGTGCTCAACGGATACATCCAGCACCATGCGCTGGAGGCCCAGCTGCCCGCTGGGCGCAACAGCGCGATGCTGTCCCTTGGCCTGAACCCCGCGGCGATGCCCGTGGCCTTCGACCCGACGCTGGTGCGCGGCGCCGTCGCGGGACGTGCCCTGACGGGGGCCACGGCGCCGACGTTGAGCCCGCTGCCCACGCGCGCCACCAACCTCGCCCTGACGATGCCGCGCGCTACGCCGGCAGCGCGCGGTGGCGGAGGCCGCGGACGGCGGCGCTGAGCGTCACCTGATCCCCTGGAGAGCACGTGACCGCATCCCCCCAGCACAGCCCCTCCCCAAAGCCCGCCCGACACGACGCCGCCCGCGTCGGCGCGGCGCGCGGCGCGCCCACCCCTCGGACGACCTCACGCGGCGGGGCGAGCCCTGCAGTACGCACCGGGCTGCGCTGGGTGACAGGGTGGGTCGCGCTCGGCGCCCTGCTGGCGTGCGGTCCGCACACGGACACGCACGCGCAGTCGACGAGGCCGGGCGTGGTGTGCCCAGACGCGGTCTACATGACGCAGATCCACACCCCGCTCGACGCGCTGCCGACGGATGGCGCGCTGCTGCTCGACACACGTCGCCGCGACGGGTCGGTCACGGGGACGCTGCCCGCCGTCTACGCTCACGCGCTCGACGACGTGCGCCCGGACAGGCTACGGCTGGTGCTCGTGGGCGCTTCCGTGCGCGTCCCGTTGACGCTGGAACGGCTCGGGGGCGGCTTCACCCGCGCGGCCCCGGCGCGACGCCTCGAACCCGGCACGTACGACCTCGAGGGGTTCGGAAGCGACGCGCTGACGGTGCAGGTGCGTGGCGAGCTGGGCCCCGCGCACGCCGCGCCGCGCGTGGAGACCTTCGAGCACGGTGAGCGCGGGCGGGACATCACGCGCTTCCGCACCTCGCTCACGTTCGCGGAGCCCCTGCCTCCGCACACCGTAGCGGTGGCGCTGGACCCAGGCCGCAGAGAACCGTTCGTCGTGCTGGACCGCTACGGGCACGAGCCGCCCGCCTGGGCAGGCACGGAGGGCAGCACCGGCGGACCATGCCTCGCGCCCGCGTTCGAGCGGCAGCCCCCGCGCGCCGGCCTGCGCGGACGCCCGCTCGCCATCGACGCCTTTGGCCGCGTCTCGCCCCCAGGGCCCGAGGTGCGCCTGACCACCAACATCGAGCTCCCGGAGCGCTACCCATGACCCGCTTCTCTCTCGCTACCTGGCTTCTATTCCTCTCGCTCGCTTGGGCCACCCGCACCCTGGCCCAGCCCGGGCCATCCGACGACGAGCGCGCACAAACGCACTTCCACGCCGGCACGTCGTACTTCGACGACGGACGCTTCGCCGAGTCGGCCGCGGAGTTCGACGAGGCCTACCGGCTCTCGCAGCGGGCCATGCTGCTGGCCAACGCGTCGCTCGCGTACGAGCGCGCTGGCAACCTCGGGCTGGCCATCGAGCGGCTCGAGGCGTACTTCGCAGCCACCGCCGAGGGCGAGCGCATCGGGGGCTACATGACCTCGCCCGATCGCCTGGAGGGGCTGCGAGCACGCTACGCCGCACAGCAGGCGAGCGCCACGGAGCCCGACGTCGAGGGGCCCGACTCCGACGACCGAGACGGAGAGGACGGGCTCGACGAAGGGACCGCCCGGCTCGAGGACGAGAGCGGCCGCCGTGGCCTGCTCCACGCGGGCATCGGCGTGGCTGGCGTGGGTGTCGCCATGGGCGTCGGCGCGCTGGTCCTCGGCTTGCGGGCCCACGCGCTCGCCCGGGACCTGCGCGGCGCCTGTGGGCCCAACGGAGACCAGTGTCCGCCCGATCGCGCGGACGACATCGCGCGCGGGCCACGGCTGTCGCGTGCCGCGGGGGCCTTGGGCGTGGGGGCCGGGGTGAGCGTCGCCCTCGGCGCCACGCTGGCGTTGCTCTCGAGTCGTCGCCACGCCGATGACGCGCGCCGCGCCGAGGGCGACGGAGACGAAGCCAGCCCGTCGGAGGCGCGCACGGCGCCACGCACCAGCGCCGCGTTCGACGTATCGCGCCACGGCGCGCACCTGTCTCTCACGGGGAGCTTCTGATGAACCGACGACCCACCCTCCCCACGCTCCGTGCGTGGCTCCTCTTGATGCTCGCGGCCGTGATCACCCCCGCCTGCGCCAACTTCGACGACTTCAGCGTCGGCACCGACGCCCAGATGCCGGACGGCGGGCGCGACGCGGGCCACGATGGCAGCGTGCTGCCGGACGCGGGCGGCGACGCGGGAGACGACGCAGGCGGACAGGACCAGGGCGAACAGGACCAAGGCAGCGACCAAGACCAGGGCAGCGACCAAGGCGACCAGGGAGCACCGGAGTGTCAGAGCAACGCGCAGTGCGGTGGGCTCGAGTTCTGCTCGCAGCTCGGCACCTGCGAGCCGCGTCAACCCAACGCGGAGGACTGCAGCGGCTCGGACCAGTGCCTGTCGGGCTACTGCGACCCCGACGGCATCTGCTGCACGCAGGGCGAAGACTGCTGCGACACGGACAGCGAGTGCGCGGGCCAGTACCGCTGCGACACCGGGGCCCGCGAGTGCTTCGCGACGTGCACGAGCGCCAACGAGCTGAACGCGTGCAAGCCGGAGGGCCACTGCTCGCTGGCAGGCAACTGCGTGGCCGACCTGGCGCCCGGCGCGGCGAACGCGTGCACGCGCAACACCATGTGCGTGGGCAACGTCGGCTGCGCGGACGGCTACTGCTGCAACGTGTCGACCTGCGGCGGGTGCCAGGCCTGCAACCTGAGCGGCAGCCTGGGGACCTGCGCCAACCTCGGCGCGGGCACCGACCCGCACAACGCGTGCAACCCCAGCGGCTGCACCAACGACGGCACCTGCAACGGGAGCGGAGCGTGCAGGGCAGTGGCAGCGGGCACCGACCCCAACAACGCGTGCAATCCGAGTGGCTGCAGCAACGACGGCACCTGCAACGGCTCGGGCGGCTGCCGCACCGTGCCCGCGGGCACCGACCCCAACAACTTCTGCTCGGGCAGCAGCGCGTCGTGCAACACGGGGCTGTGCAACGGCGGCGGCAGCTGCGCGCCCGTCACGAACGGGACGGCGTGTGGCACGGGCAACTGCGGTTCGTCGCGCTGTGTCGGCGGCAGCTGCCGCCTGAGCTGCGACTACCTGGACCTGCCGCTGTGCCAGTACTGCGCGGGCGACGGCGTGTGGGACTGCGGAGGCTGCGGCGGAGGCTGAGCGTCGCGGCCAGAGCACGAAGTGGCGCGCGCCACGCAACTCACTTGGAGACGAGGCGACAAGGGCACGTCGGCGTATCGCGCGCCACGCCATCCCCATGAAGCAACGCCGCACCACATCCCTCCTCACGCAACGACACCCGCGCGAGCACTCTTGTGGGTGATCACGACGCCCTCTTCAAGCACGTCTTCGCCGTCCCCGCGCACGCCGCCGACGAGCTCCGGAGCGTGCTTCCGCCGCAGCTCGTCGAGGCCCTCGACCTCGAAAAGCTCGAGCTGCTCTCCGGCGCATCGGTCGGCGACCACATGGACGCGCGCTTCGCCGACCTGCTCTTCCGTGCGCCCCTACGGGCCCCTCCACCCGCAGAACCTGGTGGCCCCGTCGAGTACGCCTACATCCACGTGCAGCTCCACATCCAGCTGGAGCACCAGAGCACGCCCGACCTCCGCATGCCCCTGCGCGTCCACGGGTACACCCTCGGCTTCTGGCGCGAGCTTCTCCGCGCCGAGCCTCGCCGCAAGACCCTCCCGCCCGTCATCACCCTCGTCGTCCACCACGGGCCCCGCGGCTGGAACGCCCCGCGCTCACTGCACGACATGATCGAGGGGCTCGACGCCTTCCCCGTCCTCAGGCCTTACATCCCCGACGTCACCCTCCTCGTCGACGACCTCGCCCGCGCCGACAACACCGAGCTCCTCGCGCGCCCCATGGCTCCCGTCCCCAAGGTCGCCGTCTGGCTCCTGCGCGACGGACGGCAGGTCGAGGCGCTCCTCGCCCACATCCCTGTCTGGAAGGACGTCCTGCAGGCGGTCTTCACCGAGGCCCCCGATGTCGCCGTCGTATTCCTGCGCTACATTTCCGTCATTACGACCGAGCAGTCCTTCGAGGTCGTTCGCACCATCATCATTCGCCACATCGCCGCCGCGGAGGCTCCCTTGGCAACCATCGCAGATCAGCTACGGCAAGAAGGCCTCGAGAAGGGCCTCGAGAAAGGTCGACAAGAGGGCCGACAAGAGGGCCGACAAGAGGGCCGACAAGAGGGTGCCGACGCCATGCGACGCACGTTGCGCACCTTGCTCGAACAGCGCTTCGGGTCTCTCGAACCATCGGTCGAGGCCCGCGTGGGCTCCGCCTCCTTGCAAGACCTCGAGTACGCCCTCACCCGCGTCGTGGTCGCGGCAAGCGCCCTCGACGTGTTCGTGGCGCACTGAACCCGGAAGCGTCAGCCGTCCGCGGGCAGATCCCGTGACTCACCGTCTGGCGTGAAGAGGAACGGGTACTGCACGTGCGCGGGCCTGTCGTCGCGTGTGAACGACATGCGGCGAGCGGCGTTGCGCAGGCACCGGTCGACGCGCGCCGAGCCCGACGTGCCCACGAGCGTCATGCGCACGGTGCCATCACGCCCTTCGATGGGGCGCACCGTAGGGGGCGGGTCCCCCCCCTGAAAGGCCGGGTTGCGAGCGAGCTCCCGCTGATAGCACCCGCGGATGGGCGCCAAGACGCGCCGGATGGCGGCGACGACCGCTGGGTCCAGCGCCGCGCTGGAGGCAGGCAGGACCGCGCGCCGGGGCGCATCGCCCTCGGGGGTGGAGCCCGCGCCGGCCGTGCGCGCCGCCGCGTCGGGCTCGCCGGTCGCAAGGGTCGGGTCATCCGTGCCCACCGCCGCACCGGGCTCGTGGGTGGCAGCGGCCGCGTCATCGGTGCCCGGCTGGTCTCCCGCGACGGTGGCGGGCTCTCCGGTCGTGGCCGGGTCCGCCGGCGAGGGGGGCTCCGCCGCGTCGCCCTGGCCCCGATCGTCATCGTGGGGCGCGTCCACGGTCTCGCCCCCATGGCCCGCTTCATCGTCCGCGGGGGCGCCGCGCGACCGGCAACCGACCCCAGTCAGGGCCACGGCCAGAGACACCAGGAGCATCGAGCGCGCCTGCGCCGAGCCACGCGTCACAACGAACATGCTGCGAGTGTGCCAGGCGCTGTGGCGGAGATCGACTGCGGTCCGCGGATCGTGCGCGGTCGAGGTCGTCGCGTGGGACGTCGCGTGAGCCGCCCATCGCGCCCGAGCGGCGGCGCGACCGTCAGGCGAAGAAGCGACGTCAGCTGCGACCCCACACCAACAGCGTGTGGGTGACGTGCAGCGCGAGGAAGGCCGCGACCAGCGGCAGGTAGAACCACCAGCGCCAGCCGCGCCGCAGCCACGACTCGCGGCACAAGAGCGCGATGCCGAGGAACCACACGGCGGTGGTCCACGCGGGCGCCGAGAACCCCACCGCGCTGTGCGCATAGGCGGAGCCCGGCCAGGCCGCGAGCACCACGTAGCTGGCCGCGTAGAGCAGCACGCCAGCGGCATAGACCGCCCACCCGAGGCGCGCGCCACGCGAGGGTGCGTCCACGACAAGCGCCGCGGGGACGGCGAACACGAGGACGCGCGCGACGTTCTCGGCGAGGGCCAGCCACGTGGGGATGCCGCGCCCGAACGCCTCGGGCGCGTAGGCCGCGGGGAGGGATCCCCACAGCCCGAAGCTGATGGCCAGCGGCGGCAGCCCGAGCAGGGCTCCGTTGCGGAGCCAGGCGGTGGATGGACGCGTCATGGCTCCGAGGCTGCCGCGCTAGCGCCGCGGCGCGTCGCTGGGCATGTCTTGCGCCTGCCCGATGAACATCAGCAGCACGGCCACACCCGAGCCCGTGTCGTCGTTCGGCTCGAGCCCGATGGTCCAGCGCGCCAGGTGCGTGGGGTCGACCAGGTGCCGCCCGTCGAAGCTGAAGAACGTGCGGCCGTCGGGGAACAACACGATGGAGAAGTGACGCCGCGCCACCAGCCGCGCGGGCGGCTGCGAGACGGCCTCCGCCATGCCAATCACCCCGAGCACGATCGGCACGTCGTCGCCCGGCTCGAAGTCGTACCAGACCACCTGGCCCGACTGCTGCGCGGCGTGGAGATCGGCCGCCGACGCCTGAGCGAAGCGCACGTGCGGCCCGGTGGTGCGGGGGCCGCAAGCCCCGAGGGTGAGCAGAGAGAGGGCGAGAGAGAGACGCAGAACCTGATGCATGAAGCCTCCTTGGTGCGCGGGAGGATACACCCTCCCTGTAGCGCCATGCCACGGGGGCCCCCGGAGCCTCGTCGCGCAGCGCGTCCAGCTCCACCCCGAGACGGCTGGTCGGGGCTCGGCTTCATCGGTTTGGTCCCTTCTGCTCCTGCATGGCGGTCGCTTCGAGCGCGGATGCCATGCCCCGGAAGAGCGCGGCGAGCGCGCCAGCGGTTTCGGGCGGGGCCTCGATGCGAAGACCTCCGTCGGCGCGCGTGGTGACGCTGAGCGAGCTCAGCAGCGCCCCCATGTCGGAAAGCGCGAGCGCGCTGAGGCTAGCCGTCGCGCCCGTGGTCGCCGAGTGGCTCGCGGCGGTCGTCCCGTTGGGCTGGTCCCCGACGGGCCGCGCGGCGCCGCGCTCGTCCTCGCGCGCTTCCACGGGCACGTCTTCCAGCGCGTCAGCCGTGGCGTCGTCCGTGTCGTCGCCCACCTCGTCACGGCTGCTGCCACGGAGCGCGAGGGCCACCTCGTCGTCGTAGATAGCGCGCAGCGCCCCCAGCGTGCCGCCGCGCTCGTCGAACACTAGCGTGTCCGTGTCCCCGTCGAACACCCCCGCGAACAGCTGCCGCTTGGTGCGCAGCGACTCGGCGATGCGGCCCTCGATGGTGGTGGGCGTGTAGAGCGTGTGCACGGTCACGCGCTCGGGCTGCCCCATGCGGTGGATGCGGGCCACGCGCTGCTCGAACACTGCGGGGTTCCACGGGAGCTCGGCGTGCACGCACACGTGTGCGGCGTGCTGCAGGTTGAGCCCCACGCCGCCCGCGTCGGTGCACCACAGCACCCGCGTGTCCGGGTCGTCGTGAAAGCGCTGCACGTTGCGCGCCCGCTGCAGCTGCGACTCGTTGCCGCTGAAGAACAACGCGCGCACGCCGGCCGCCTCGAGCGCCGGTGCGGTGGCCCAGTGCGCCAGCTCGAGGAAGCGGCGCCACTGCGAGAACACCACCACGCGCTGGCCGCTCTCGAGCGCGATGCGGACGATCAGGTCACGCAGGTAGCTCAGCTTGGGCGCGTGCAAGGACGACAGCACGGACTCCGAGGGGTGCCGCAGCCGAATCTCCGGGAACACCTGCTCGAACTCGTGCAGGCCGAGGCCGTTGGCGACGGTGCGCTGGATCGTGAAGAGCATCATCAGGCGCAGGAACTCGCGCTGCGTGAGGGGCCGCTTCTCGCTGCGCGCGAGGAGCTTGGCGATCTCCGGCGTGACCTCGTCGTGCGCGGTCTGCTGCCGTTCGGTGACGCCCACCGCGTGGATGCGATCCTCGCGCTCGGGCAGCTCGCCCAGCACCTCGGCGCGCGTGCGCCGCAAGCAGATGGGCGCGAGACGGGCGCGCAGGGCCACCAGGTGGCGCATCCCGTCGGCGCCCTCGTCCGTGCCCATGTGCTCGGCCGGCAGCCGCCACTTGGGCGCGATGGCGTAGGGGTCGAGCCAGTCCAGGATGGACATCAGCTCGTCCAGCCGGTTCTCGATGGGGGTGCCGGTCAGCACCAGGCGGAAGGAGCTGTGGATGCGCTTGACGGCCTGGGCGGTGCGCGTGGGCCAGTTCTTGATGCGCTGCCCTTCGTCGAGGATGACGAGCTGCGGGGCGAAGCGCGCGATGGCGTCGAGGTCGAGGTGGACCTGCTCGTAGTTGGCTACCAACACCCCACGCGCCGTATCGCCGTAGAGCGCGTGGCGCTGCTTGGCACCCCCAACCACCGGGGCGACGTCGCCGGACTCGCTGGGCACGAAGCGCGCCCACTCCGCACACCACTGCGCCTTGAGGCTGGCGGGTGCGATGACCAGCACACGCTCGGCGGCCCCCGAGGCCAGCAAGACGTGGGCGATGGCCGCTGCCTGGACGGTCTTGCCGAGCCCCATGTCGTCGGCGAGCAGCAGGCGCCCGCGCGCGAGGAAGCGCTCCACGGTGCGCCGCTGATACGGACGCAGGGTTGCGCCGAAGCGACGGAGGGCCCGTGCCCTGCCGCGGCGGGCGGTGTCCAGCGAGGCCGCGCGCGCCTGCTCTTCGGCCTCGAAGCCCAGCCACGCGGCGAGCGCCGGGTCAGCCGCGCGCCCTACGTTCAGCGCGGCGACGTGCGCAACGAGGGCGCTGCGGGCCTGCGAGGTCTGCCGCGACGGGTCGACGCGCAGGGTGCCGTCCGGACCCGCGCCGAGCCCCCGCAGCCGAGCCCCCACGGCTGCGTCCGGCGCGAGCGCGACGCCGCGCACCCAGTCGCTGGGCTCGGTCGCGGACCAGACGGGAGACCAGCGCACCGGAGGCGCGCGGTGTGGTGCGCGCGCGAGGCGTTCGAACGCGTCCGCATCGTCCGCGAGGTCGCGCAGCAAGGTGAGCCCGTGCTTGCACACCCCGAGGCCGCCAGAGCGAAAGTCCGCGCACTCGCACACCAGGTCCAGCGGCGCGGTGCCACGGAGGAGCAGACCGTACGACCTGTCCCCAGCGCTCGCGGCCACGCGGTAGCGCCCGCGCCCGCGCCGCGCAGGCGCGCGCACCACCTCGAGCTGGTCCGCGAGCATGTTGGTCCAGCGGCGCTGCATGGCATCGCGCGCCGCGTCCCGCACGCCGCTCGGGGCGTTGGCGAAGTGGGCGTCGAGGTGCGCGTCGAGGACATGGGCGAGGGCGTCGCCGATACGCTTGGGGCGGGGCGCGGGCATGGCGCGCGGAGGCTAGCACGGTGGTGGCAGGCGCTCTTCGGCCGGCGACGCTGCAACGGCTAGGCGGAGAGCAGGCGCATGCCCGGGGCCACCTCCACGAACTCCACACGGTCCCCGGCGGTGACCTGGGGCGCGCGCCGCACTTCGGCGGGGATGGTGATCTGGCCTTTGCTGGAGACAGTGGCGGTGGTCATCGGGCTCCGACGGGCTAGTGCCGTACTTGGGTGTCGGCAACGTCGCGCAGCGAGCAAGAGCCTCGTGGTGGTGCGGCGATCTGGTCGGCCAAGAGCGGGTCCAGGACTTCAGTGCGGGCGCGGGTCGTCTCCCCGTTCTCAACACGGCGGGACGGTGCGCTGTTCAACGGCGTCCTCGCTCGTGAGCGACGGGGAGAATGAAGTCGTTTCACGAGTCGCGCCCGAGAAGAACACCCGCTCGGCGTTCCCGGGTCGAGTGACGTCCGCTATTCTTCGGAAGACTGCATGTACCTCAAAGGACGTCTGGGTCTCGAGTCGGCGCGTATCCCCCACGCGGATCGCCACGGCATGGTCTGGCTCGCGTATGGGAATCTCACCGTTCGGCAGGGCACGCTCACGTTCGACACCGCTGGGTTCGATGATGTCCCCGCCGGCCGCTATGACATCCCGTTCCAGGCGATCTCGTTCGTCCTGCTCGGTCCGGGAACGACCGTGTCCCACGACGCGCTGCGCTTGATGGCCCGCCATCACACTGGACTGTTCGCGATTGGCGAGGACAGCGTCAGGCTGTACGCGTCGTTGCCGAAGCCACCCGACCAGTCGAAGCGGGCGCGCCGACACGCAGAGCTGTGGGGCGACGCCCGCAAGCGTCTCGACGTCGTGCGTCGGATGTACGCCTGGCGCCTGGGGGAGCTCGTCCCCTCCGCTGACATCGCCGTGCTCCGCGGCATCGAAGGCGCGCGCGCCCGCGAGATGTACAAGCAGCTGGCAGCACAATACGGGGTCACGTGGCGAGGTCGCCGGTACGACCGCGAGAAACCAGAACTCACGGACCGTCCGAACCAAGCAATCAACCACGCAGCGGTCGCTTGCTACGCCGCCGCGAACGTAGCCGTCAACGCCACAGGCTGCATTCCCCAGTTGGGGTTCATCCACGAGGACTCGGGAGAAGCATTCGCGCTCGATATTGCCGACCTGTTCCGCGACACGTTCACGCTGCCGGTCGCGTTCGAGGCCACGAAGATGGTCAACAAGAGCCCGGACGACCTGCTCGAACGCACGGTTCGAAAGCTGGCCGCGCGAGAGATTCGCCGCGCGCAGCTGGTCCCCACGATGATTGCCCGCATCAAGGAGCTGCTCGATGCCGATGACCCTGATCGTGACCAGGAACGCCCCTGAGCGAACGCGTGGCTTCTTGGCGTCGTGCATGTGCGAAGTCGCGCCGGGCGTCTACACCAGTCCACGCATGTCCAAGGCCGTGCGCGAGCGCGTCGTGCATGTGCTGGAGTCGTGGTACCGCCTGGGCTCCTCTGAGGGCTATGTTGTCACCTGGCCTGACGGCTCCCTTCCAGGCGGGCAGGCGTTCCTTTGCCTGGGTACCCCGACGACCGAACTCTACGACCACGACGGTGTGTTCCTGACACGCCACCGACATTCATCCGGGTCGGACGTGCCCTTCTGAGGGCGTTGACAACCGAATACGACTTGTTTTAGAGGAGGTGTGAACAACAGCTCATAGAGGCTGCCCCGCCCACGCGGGGATGGGCCCGTATCGACGACATCGCGCTCGAGCCACGCTTCGGCTGCCCCGCCCACGCGGGGATGGGCC